>DATCVX010000417.1:0-12171 GCA_036566705.1 Arthrobacter sp.
ATCGGCAACCGGCTCATGGGCATCCGCAGTGCCGACAAGGACGGCTACGGTCCCGGCGGGGGAGCGGTGTTCCTCCGCGGACTCATTACCGGCGCCGGCATCCTGCTGGCTGTTGTAGCCGCAGTTGTGGTGGTCATCTTCAAGTGGTTCGACGTAGCACTCTTCATCCTCGCTCCGCTAGGCTTCATCGGCGCCGCCTGGGCGGTGCTAGTGGTGGTCTCGAACGCGTGGGACAAAAACGGCAGGCTCCGGGGCTGGCACGACACCGCGGCGAAAACCCTCGTCTTCGACGTCAAAGCCGGACGGAACCCCATCTCGACGGGCGGGATCCAGGGACCTTACAGCTTCGCCCCGCTGGACCTGCCGCCTGTCCAGCAGGTCGCTTCGCCCGTGGCCGGAGCCGCGAAAACGCCTCAGGTCATCAACGCCCAGGCACCCCTCAACCCCAACCAGTGGCAGCCGCCGGCAGGGCAACCAGCAGTGCCGGCACCCTACACCGCCGCGCAGCCGGCACCCGCCGGGCATGCTCCTGCTGCGCCTCAACCCCCCGCGGCGCCACACGCCCCGGCCATCGGGCAGCACCAGGCGGCACCCGCCACCGCAGCCCAGTACCGGGCCCTGGACTACGCCGGACCGGCCGCGCACCCGGACGACGACCACGACCGCACGCAGCTGCGCGGCGGAGTCCGCGAGGCGGCTCCGGCCGCCGTACTGCGGATCAGGCTCGACGACGGCCGGGACTTCCAGCTCGACCGGAACGTCCTTGTGGGCCGAAACCCCGTGGGGCAGGCGGGTGAACAGCAGGCCCAGCTGCTGGCTGTGGACGACCCCGGCCGGTCGATTTCCAAAACGCATCTCCATGTCCTCACGGACGGCGCGGGGGTCTGGGTAACCGACAGGAACTCCACCAACGGGAGCGCCGTCACCACTCCGGATGGCCTGCGCACCCCGCTCCAGCCGGGCGTGCCCGCTTTTGTCAGCCCGGGATCCACTGTCCACTTTGGTGACCGCTCCTTCCACCTAGGACAGGCATGAATTCCCAAGCCGCCAGCGTTCCCGCTGCAGCAGACCACGACCCCGGGTTGAGCCTTAGCTACGGTTACGGCACAGACCGCGGGCTGCGGCGCGAACTCAATGAGGACTCCTTCATCGCCTCCGACCCGGTTTTTGCGGTCGCGGACGGGATGGGCGGCCACGAGGCCGGCGAGATCGCCAGCGGAATGTGCGTCCGGGCCTTGGCCGCGATGCCGCAGCTGGCCACCGGTGAACGCAGCGTCACGGCCGCCGTGATCCAGCAGTACCTGGTGAAGGCCGACAACGCGATCCGGGAGGCAACCGGGGCCAGGGCAGGCACAACCCTCACAGGCGTTGTGGTGGTCGAGCAGATGGGCATGCCCTACTGGCTGGTCATGAACATCGGCGATTCGCGGACCTACCGGCTGAGCCAGGGCCAGTTCGCCCAGGTCAGCGTGGACCACTCCGAGGTGCAGGAACTCGTTGATGCAGGCGAAATCACGCCGGAGCAGGCAACTGTCCACCCGCGCCGGCATGTGGTGACCCGTGCCCTCGGCACCGGGGATGAGACCGAAGCCGACTACTGGCTGCTGCCGGTGGAAGAGGGCGACAGGATCCTGGTCTGCTCCGACGGGCTCAACGGCGAGCTGACCGACGAGCACATGTTCCGGATCCTGAGTACAGTTGGCCACCCCCAGGACGCTGTGGATGCGCTGATCCAGGCAGCCCTCCGGAACGGCGGCCGGGACAACGTCACCGTAATCGTGGTGGACGCCAAGAACGTGATGAACGACGCCGGCATGGCCACTACGGCGCCGCGGCCAGGTGCTGACGCCGAGGACGAGACCACGCTGCCGCGGTCCCAGGTTGTGGACGCCGCACGGCCGGCAACGGCAGGCGAGGATGAAACCGAGGAGTCCGGTGATGGCCGCGAATAACTATGTGCCCGGCACCTGGCTGGGCATCGTCCGGTCCCGCACGGCCATCGTGCTCGGACCCGGCACACCGCCGCAGCTGGTCCATTCCCTCTGGGAGCTGCTGGAGAGCCGGCCCGAGGTCCATGAACTGCTCCACGCTGTCACCAGCAGCTTTGGCGTATCGCTGGCCCAAATCCCACCCTTCGGAATCGTCGATTTCCAGGATTCGCTCCGCATTTTCCTGCGCGGAGACCTGGACCTGACGGTCCAGCTGCCCGGCGGGCCGGTGGAGCTTCACGGGCGCGACGTAACAACGTGGGCCGAGCGTCACCTCGCGGCCCCCGACTGGTACAGCCTCAGGGTCCCGGGCGGCGATCCCGCCGGCCAGTCGCTTCCCCTTCAGGAAGGCGTTGTCCTGCTGCAGGCCTTGACGGTGGGACTGGACGGCACCGTCGAGGCTGCTGCCGCTACGCCGGTTGCCGCACCACATGCAGCACCATCAATTGCCGCAGACGCCGTGGCGGTACGGCCGGTGGTGCTGCCCTCGCCGGAGTACGGTGCGTCGGCCGAAACCGTCGTCGGGGTCATGGACGAAGACGATGAAGACGTTCCTGCCGAGGAACCGGATTCCGGGCCGGCGGACGGCGCTTCCCCGGCCGAAGAGGCTGTCCTGCCGGACGAGGAGGAGGTGCCGTCGGACCAGTCGGTGCCCGCCTCGGAACAGACCAGCACCTACGACCACCTGTGGGAACGCACCGTGGTCCGCAGCATAGAAGACGCAGCTGTCCGTGACGATCCCGACGGGCTGCTTGCTGAAGAAGCGCCCGAAGAGCCGGCCGCCCCGGCCGTGGCGGAGATGCCGTCCGCCGGGCAAACGCCCCCTTCCGTGACCCCTGATCCTGCACCTGTAGCTGCACCAGCGCCTGCCGGCGGACTGATCGACTCCGTACCGTGGAGCACCGGCGGGGCCATCCCCCCGGTGCGTGAGCCCGTGTCCGCGCCAGCCAGCCGCGACGACGATGGGGACCACGATGGCCAGACCATCATGAAAAGCGACCTCGCCGGGATGGCCGCCCACCCGGCGCCCCCTGCTGTCCCGGGCTCGGCAGGATCCACCGGCCCCATGGTGCTGGCGCGCGTCTGCGGACAGGGCCACGCGAATCCGCCGACCCATGCCCAGTGCGCGGCGTGCGGGCAGCCCCTGCCGTCGGACGCCGTCCAGGTGCCCCGCCCGCGCCTGGGCCGCATGCGCGTTTCCAGCGGTGAGCTCGTGGACCTTGACCAGTCCCTCGTCATCGGCCGCCAGCCGTCAGTATCACGGGTCCAGGGCGGCGTGATGCCCCGGCTGGTCCAGGTGGCCAGCCCCAGCGGTGATATCTCCCGCTCGCATGTGGAGGTGCGGCTCGAGGGCTGGCACGTGATGCTGTGCGACCTGAAGGCCACCAACGGCACCGTCCTGGCCCGGGAGGGCCAGCAGCCGAGGCGACTGGCCCAGAACGAAATGGCCATCCTGCTTGACGGCGACATCGCAGAACTGGGCGACGGCATTTCGCTGCGCTTTGAGGAGATTCTTTGAGTTCCAAACGGCCCATCGCGCCGCCGCCCCCTATCCCGGGGTTTACCTACATCAGCCTGCTGGGTTCGGGCGGCTTCTCAGACGTTTACCTCTATGAACAGGACCGGCCCCGCCGCAAGGTGGCCGTCAAGGTCCTGCTCTCGGACCTTAAGACCGAGGGCGCCCGGCGCCGGTTCGAGTCAGAGGCGAACCTGATGGCCCAGCTGTCGTCACACCCTTACATCGTGACGATCTACGAGGCCGAGGTCACCGACGCCGGCCACTCCTACCTGGCCATGGAATACTGCTCACGCCCCAGCCTGGACGTCCGGTACCGCAGGCAGCGTTTCAGCGTCGACGAGGTCCTGGCCGTCGGCATCCAGGTTGCCTCCGCCGTCGAAACCGCGCACCGCGCCGGCATTGCCCACCGGGACATCAAACCCGCCAACATCCTGGTGACCGACTACAACCGCCCGGCGCTCACGGACTTCGGGATTTCCGGAACCCTCGGCGGTTCCGACGATGACGACGACGCCGGGATGTCCATCCCCTGGTCACCGCCGGAGCAGTTCACGGACGGCACTATCGACGGCGTCATGGTGGACGTCTGGGCGCTCGGCGCCACGCTGTACACCCTCCTGGCGGGAAGGTCGCCCTTCGTGATGCCCGGGGCCGACAACTCCCAGCGTGAGCTCATTTCACGCATCAGCACGATGTCGCTGCCACGCCTGGGCCGGGCGGATGTACCCGAATCGCTGGAGCTGGCACTGTCCACGGCCATGGCCAAATCCCCGGCCTCCCGCTATTCCTCCGCCCATGCCTTCGCCCTGGCCCTTCAACGGATCCAGGCCGAACTGAACCTGTCAGTCACTCCGTTCGAAGTGCTGGAAGAGCCGCACCCCGAGGAAAGCCACCCGGACGACGGCTACGAAGAAACCCGGGTCCGCAGCATCGCGGCCATCGATCCGGAGCGAACGGGCAGTGCGCCCACCTTCCCGGCACGGACCCGGCCGCAGGGCCTGACCAACCTTCCGCCGTCGACCTTTCCACCGGCCGGTGCGCCGGCGGCCTTGCCGCCAGAGGCCCGGCCACAGGTTCCCGGCAATCTCTTTGCCGGCCCCAACCCGGACCCGCACGCCGGCAGCCAGCCCGGCGGCGAGTGGGCACACGCCACCATGCTGCGTGGCGGAGCCGCCGACTACGGGACAGCCGTGGGCATGCAGGACGCCACCGTCCAGCGGCCAGGCTTTCCTCCGGCCGGGCCCACAGGCCCCGGCGGGCAGTCCAATCCCGCGGCTTCCCGCCGTCGTGAACCGGAGCTCGACGCAACCGTCAGCCGTCCGGTCCGAACCGTGGAACCTGTTACGGAGGCCGGCCAGGACCACGCTCAGCGGAACCTCTGGCTTGCCGTTTCCGGTGCCGTCGTGCTGGTCCTCGCGGTGATTGTGGGAATTGTCCTGGCGACCTCGAGGCCGGCGCCGAACGTTGTGAAGACTGAGCAGGCCAGCTCGCCGCCCCCGGACGCCCTGGACAATGGCACGGTTCCCAATGTTGAAGGACTCACCGCGGCACGGGGCGCCGAGGATCCAAACATCATCGTCTTCTCCTGGACAAACCCGCAACCCAAAGAGGGCGACAGATACAAGTACCGTTCCAAGTCAGCCAAGGCGGATGGTGCCTACGAAACCACAGCCAGCACGCAGACCTTTGTTTCCGGTCTCGGTGAGCCGCCCATTTGCCTTGAAGTGATTCTGGTACGGGCCGACGGCAGCGCCTCGCCGGAAGGCCCGGATTCCATCGCTTGCCTGGAGGAGTAGCAAGCATATGACACAAACACCGCCCACTGAGGAGGCACGGAAAATGGGGGATCTGGCAATAGATTTCTGTGGCGAGTGGTACGAACCGTCGGACGAGGATGTTTTCAACATAGGCCGCGAAGGCGACCTTGAAGTTGACGACAACCCCTACCTGCACCGGCAGTTCCTGCAGGTGGCACGCTACGACGGGATCTGGTGGCTCAGCAACGTGGGCAGCATGCTCTCGGCCACCGTGGCAGACGGATCCGGCGGCATGCAGGCCTGGCTCTCCCCGGGCGCGCGCATACCCCTGGTCTTCAGCCACACCAACATCATTTTCACTGCCGGTCCCACAACCTACGAGTTCGCGGTCCACCTCAAGACGCCTTCGTTCCGGCAGGAAGCACGCGAGGACGACAGCAACGGGGACACCACGATCGGCCCGGTGGTCTTCACCGACTCCCAGAAGGCCCTCATCGTGGCCCTCGCCGAGCCGATGCTCCGCCGCGAGGGAACAGGTTTCAGCGCCATCCCGTCCTCGGCGGCCGCGGCCAAAACGCTTGGCTGGGCCCTGACCCGGTTCAACCGGAAACTGGACAACGTCTGCGACAAGCTGGACAGGGTGGGCGTGGTCGGCCTGCGCGGCGGTGGCGGAAAGCTTGCCACCAACCGGCGGGCCAGGCTCGTGGAGCACGCCGTGACATCGCATCTGGTGACTCCTGATGACCTGTATCTGCTCGAAAAAATGAGGGGCGTGGACGAAGGATGAGAATCCGGCTGACGCTCCGCCGGGACCCGGCGGAAACCAAGGACCTTGCGGTCACCGTGGACGGCCTGGCAACCGTGGCGGACATCGCCACCCAGCTCTGGGCTGCCGATCCCGACCGGAAGGGGAGCCCGGCCCCTGAGAACCTCTCGCTCCGGATCGATGAAGCGTTTGTTGCCGGCGGGATGCGCGGCAACGTCCTGACCCGTACGGACAACCTCCTCGAATCCGGCCTGCGGCCCGGGTCCGTGGTGTCCCTGACCCAGGTCAGCGAGCACTTCGACGTCCCCGGCGCAAACCGGGGGCCCGCGGCCGCCACCCTGCGGATCCTGTCGGGGCCCGACGTCGGCCAGGAGTTCTCGCTCCCGTCCGGCACCAGCTACATCGGCCGCGACCGGGACGTGGACATCCGGCTCTCCGATCCGCTGACGTCCAAGCGCCATGCCCGCATCACCGTGGGCGAGGGCATCGAAATCGTGGACACCAATTCGGCCAACGGCCTCCTGATGGACGGGCTGCCCGTCACCCGGGCGACGCTGAACTCCTCAGACACGGTGACGCTCGGCGACACCACGGTGACGGTGGTGCCGCTGGGGCGCAACCAGGCGGCAGCACCGACGTCGCCCCTGGTGGACTTCAACCGCTCCCCCCGGGTGGTGCCGCGCTTCGAGGCGCCCAAGCGCGTCCCGCCTGCCGGTCCGAAGCGGCCGGACCACCATCCCTTCCCTTACATCATGCTGGTGGCGCCGCTCGTGATGGGCGCAGTCATTTTCGCCATCACCCGGAACGTCATTTCGGTGGTGTTCATGGCGATGATGCCGCTGTTCATCGTGGGCCATTTTGTGGACCAGCGGATGCAGAGCAAGCGGCAGCAAAAGGAACAGCTCAAGCAGTTCCGTGCTTCCATGGCCGCGTTCCGGCAGGACATCACCGAACTCCAGCATGTGGAACGTGCCGTCCGCCTCCAGGAGGCGCCGTCCGTCAGTGACACCGTGGATTCCATCTACAAGCTAGGTCCGCTGCTGTGGACCCACCGCCCCGAACACAAGGGGTTCCTGGGCCTGCGGTTCGGGCTGGGAACCGCGCCGTCGCGCATTGCGTTCGAGGAGCCTTCCAACAACGACACCGATGTTGAGTTCATGCGCGAAATCCAGGACTGCCTGAAGCAGTTCAAGGATATCGAGGGCGTGCCCATCGTTTCGCAGCTGCGGACGGCGGGTTCATTCGGCGTCGCAGGCGCACGAGGACTGGTCGACGACGTGGCGCGCGGCATGGTCCTGCAGCTGGTGGGCCTCCATTCGCCGGCTGAGGCAGTGGTCACTGCCATCACGTCCGCCCAGTCCAGGGAACGGTGGAACTGGCTCCAGTGGCTGCCCCACATCGGTTCGGGCCACAGCCCGCTGGCCGGTGACCACCTGGCCGCCGGCTCCGCCAGCGGCTCCTCCCTTCTGGCACGCCTTGAGGACCTGCTCGACGCCAGGGAAGCGGCCGCAGGACGGTCCGGGCCGGACCTGCGCCCGGATGTCAACCCGGCCAGGGACGAAATCCCTGAGCCGGTTTTGCCGGCCGTGCTGGTCATTGTGGAGGACGACGCCCCGGTTGACCGTGGCCGCCTGACCCGACTCGCCGAACGGGGCCCGGATTCCGGCGTCCACGTCATGTGGGTGGCTACCGATATCCAGTCGCTGCCGGCCGCCTGCCGCGACTTCATGGTGGTGGATGGCGACCACGGCACCACCACCGGTCAAGTCCGGCTGGGCAGGCACACGTACCCCGTGAGTTGCGAAAGCGTTGACGCCGATTTGGCGGGCCAGCTTGCCCGGATGCTTTCCCCGGTGGTGGACGTTGGCAAGCCGATGAGCGATGACTCCGACCTGCCGCGGGCCGTGTCCTATGCCACCCTCATCGGCAAGGACTTCCTGGATAACCCGCAGGCTGTCGCCGAACGCTGGACTGAGAACAACTCCGTCCACGCCACGGCTGTCGCCAACCGCAAGGACAACGGAACGCTCCGCGCGCTCGTTGGGTCCAAAGGCGTTGAACCCCTCTACCTTGACCTCAAGAACGAAGGCCCGCACGCCCTCGTGGGCGGCACCACCGGTGCCGGCAAGTCCGAGTTCCTGCAGTCCTGGGTCATGGGCATGGCCGCCGCGTACAGCCCGGACAGGGTGAGTTTCCTGTTCGTGGACTACAAAGGCGGCGCGGCCTTCGCCGACTGCCTGCACTTGCCGCACACCGTGGGCCTGGTCACGGACTTATCCCAGCACCTGGTGCGCCGGGCCCTGACCTCGCTGCGGGCCGAACTCCACCACCGCGAACACCTCCTCAACCGGAAGAAAGCCAAGGACCTGCTGGCCCTCCAGCGCGAAGCCGACCCCGACGCCCCGCCGTACCTGGTCATCATCGTGGACGAGTTCGCCGCACTGGCCACCGAAGTTCCCGAATTCGTTGACGGCGTGGTGGACGTCGCAGCCCGCGGGCGCTCCCTCGGCCTGCACCTGATCCTGGCCACCCAGCGACCCGCCGGCGTGATCAAGGACAGCCTGCGCGCCAATACCAACCTCCGAGTGGCGCTGCGCATGGCCGACGCGGATGATGCCGCCGACATCCTCGGCGTGCCGGACGCCGCGTACTTCGACCCGTCCATCCCCGGCCGTGGCGCTGCCAAGACCGGGCCGGGCCGCATCCAAGGATTCCAGACAGGGTACGCCGGCGGCTGGACCACCGAAAAGCCGCAGCGACCCCAGATCGACATCGTGGAGATGGCTTTCGGATCCGGACCCGCCTGGGACGTGCCGGCATCGGAAAAGCCGGTCCAGGAAGAGGCTGCCGGTCCCAACGACATCGCCCGGATGACGGCGAACATTGTCAGGGCCGCAGAGTCGCTTGCCATCCGTCCGCCGCGCAAGCCATGGCTGGACGAACTGGCCAAAACGTACGACTTCTCCAAACTGCCGAACCCACGCACCGACGAGCGGCTGCTGCTCGGCGTCGCGGATGATCCCTCCCGCCAGGACCAGCCCACGGTGTTCTACGAACCGGACAAAGACGGCAACATGGCCATTTACGGCACGGGCGGCTCCGGCAAATCGGCGGCCCTGCGCGGAATCGCCATCGCCGCGGCCGTCACCCCGCGCGGCGGGCCGGTCCACGTTTACGGGATCGACTGCGGATCTTCGGGGCTGAAGATGCTCGAGGAGCTTCCACACGTCGGGGAGGTTATCAACGGCGACGATGTTGAACGTGTCGGCCGCCTGCTGCGCCTGCTCCGGGACATCGCCGATGAGCGTTCTGCCCGGTTCGCCGAAGTCCGGGCATCCACGATCGTGGAATACCGGAAGATCGCCGGCCGGCCGGACGAAAAGCGGATCTTTGTGCTGGTGGACGGCATGGGTGCTTTCCGCGAAACCTACGAATACAGCCGCCTCTCAGCGCTGTGGGACATCTTCCTGCAGCTCGCCACCGACGGCCGTCCCTTGGGCATCCACCTGATAGTGACAGGTGACCGTCCTAATGCCGTACCGACCTCGCTGCTCGCCTCCATCCAGCGGAGGCTGGTCCTGCGGCTCTCCTCCGAGGACGACTACCTCTCCCTGGATGTCCCCAGGGACGTCCTGAGCAGCACTTCGCCCCCGGGACGCGGCCTGCTGGGCGGCTACGAGGTCCAGCTTGCCGTGCTGGGCGGCGACTCCAACCTGGCCCTGCAGGCCCGCGAGGTCCACAAACTCAGTGAAGCCATGCAGCGGCAGGGCCTGGACAGGGCTCCGAAGATCGAACGGCTTCCGGAGCAGGTGGACCTGGACGTGCTGCCGGCCGGCAGCCCCGACCTGCCGGTCATCGGCGTCGACAACGAAACGCTCCAGCCCGCCGAAATCATGGCCAAGGGCCCGCTCCTTCTCTCGGGCCCGCCCGGCTCAGGCCGGACCGTGGCGCTGGTGACGCTGGCCTACGCCCTCCGGCGCTCAAACCCCGACACCGAACTGGTCTACCTCGGCTCCAGGCGGTCCGCTGTCGCCTCACTGCCCATCTGGAACCGCTCCGTGGTTGGCGCGGACGACGCGGCTGAAATCATGGAGGACCTGATTGAGCATTCCTCCGGAAACCCGGGCAAGCTGGCGATCTTTATCGAGGGGCTGACGGAGTTCACGGATACGGTGGCCGAGTCCGGGGTTTCGCAGCTTGTGACGGCGTCCATCAAGGCCGACCAGTGGGTCATCGGGGAATCAGAAACATCCACCTGGTCCTCGGCCTGGTCGCTGTCGCAGCCCTTCAAATCCGGGCGCAGGGGAGTACTGCTCAATCCCGGTGACATCGAAGGTGACAGCCTGCTCAACACCTCATTGGGCCGTGTCAGTCCCGAATTCATTCCGGGCCGCGGGTACATCGTGGGACGAGGCAAGGCGCGGAAGCTCCAGATCGCCCTCCCGCCGGAAAACAGGGACTAGAAAGGGGACCAGGCCGGCCGGCCTGGAGCGGGACGGCTAACCGGGGATTTGGGGCTCCCCGGCGTGTTGTAACAGACTCGTGTTGTAACAGACTATTAGGGAGCAGTTGAAACAGACTGCCGGGAAAACTAGTTCGGCGCGCAGGGGGGCCGCGCGCTGTCGAAAAGGTATCCATGAATCGATTGCCGTCCGTACTCCGTGCTGTGCCAGCGACGGCGGGAGCGGCTGTTTTGGCGCTTTTGGTAAGCCTCTGCACAGTGGCGCCCGCGAACGCTGAAACGTCCGAGCCAACACCCACATGCGGACTGATCTGCCTTCCGGGGCAGTCCGGCCCGGACCCGGAGAATCCACGCACACCTCGCCCGAAACCAACCTCGCAGGAACCCTCCGCCCCGCCCGCCCCCGCACCTCCCGCGCCCCCGCTGCCCGCAGAACCAGCCCCTGCGCCGGTTCCCACCCTTGCCCCGGAGCCGAGCGAAGCCGCCGTCGAAGCGACGCCCTCGGCTGAGGCGACCACCAGTGCCCCGGCCGCCACTGCGTCCCCGTCCACGGAATCGAACTGGAACAAGCCGATCACCAGGTCCGCCAAACCAACGCAGGCCGCCGCCGTCTCAAAGGGCGACGGCCCCGGCTTCGGGGACCCGGGGCTGGTGACCATTTTGGTGGGGGTGCTGCTGATCGGCCTCGGTGGACTGGCCTTCGCCTGGTGGGGTCGGAACCGGGTCTCCGCCCACTGAAAACAGGTACTACTGCGGGCTTATACGTTGGGGTCCGTGAATCCCGGGGATTTGCGGCCCACCGGCGTGTTGTAGCAGACTACCGGGAACACTAGTTGCCGCGGAGGGGGTGCCGCGCGCTGTCGAAAAGGTAACGATGATCCGATCCTCCCCACTGCTTCGCGCCGTCCGGGCGACCGTTGCTGCTGTTGGCATGGCGCTGGCAGCCGGCCTTGGCGCAGTGGGGGCTGCGCATGCGGAATCACCGACGCCCGAGCCCACACCGACCGTGTGCGAGGCGTTGTGCACCCCGGGCACGGCTGGGCCGGGAGAGGAACAGGGGAAGCCGGATCCCAAGCCCACGCAGGAGCCCTCGGTCCCGGTTCAGCCGGCCGACCCCGCCCCTGCGCCGCCCGCCAAAAAGGAGCCGGCTGCCCCGGAACCGGCGCCCACCCTCGCACCCGAACCCGGCGCAACCGTCGAAGAGACAGCGACAGCCGAGCCCACCACCGCGTCGCCCAGCCCGACGCCGTCGACCGCCGGCCCGTCCACCGAATCCAACTGGAACAAACCCATCACGAAGTCGGCCAGGCCCACGCAGGCGGCGGCAGTCTCCGGCAACGACGGCACAGGCCCCGGCACGGGGCTCCTGCCCATCGTGGCCGGCGTGCTGCTGGTGGGCTTAGGCGGAATCTCCTTCGCCTGGTGGAGCCGGAACCGCATCTCGGCGCACTGATTCCCGCCGCCTCTTGGCCCCCCATGGGCAGTGGTGCATGGGCAGCGGTCCCCATCGACAGTGTTTTGGGGCCGGGATAGGTTCTAGGTAATGGATCTTCCGGATGAGCCGGGGGCCGCTGGGGATGCCGACCTGGATCGGATCCAAGACTAAGGAGAATACTGATGGCTGTATGGGGCGCGGATGTAGAACAGCTCAAGACTCTTGGCACCAAGCTGCAGCATGG
>DATCVX010000418.1:0-3653 GCA_036566705.1 Arthrobacter sp.
GGCGGCGTCGAGGTCTTCCTTCAGTCTTGCGAAAAAGCCCACAAAGTTCTTTCTACAGGAAACGGGGCGACAACGGGCTGATCAGCCGCGGATGTCGTCATAGAGCACGGTGGAGATGTAACGCTCGCCGAAGTCGCAGACGACGGCGACGATCAGCTTGCCGGCGTTCTCGGGGCGCTTGGCCAGTTCCAGGGCGCCCCAGACGATTGCCCCGGAGGAAATGCCGCCGAGGATGCCTTCCTTGACGCCGAGTTCGCGGGCAACCCGCACGGAGTCCTCAAGGGTGGCGTCCAGGACCTCGTCGTAGACGTTGGTGTCCAGGATTTCCGGCACGAAGTTGGCACCGATGCCCTGGATCTTGTGCGGGCCGGGAGCGCCGCCGTTCAGGATGGCGGAGTCCTTCGGCTCGATGGCGACGATCTGGACCTCAGGCTTGCGCTCCTTCAGGACCTGGCCGACGCCGGTGATGGTGCCGCCGGTGCCGATGCCGGCGACGAAGATGTCCACCTTGCCGTCGGTGTCGGACCAGATCTCTTCAGCGGTTGTGGTGCGGTGGATCTCGGGGTTGGCCTCGTTGGCGAACTGCTGGGCCCAGATGGAGTTCTCCGTGTTGGCCACGATTTCCTGGGCCTTCTCCACGGCGCCGCGCATGCCCTCGGAACCCGGGGTCAGTACGATCTCGGCGCCGAAAGCGCGCAGCATGACACGGCGTTCCGTGGACATGGTTTCCGGCATGGTCAGGATGACTTTGTAGCCGCGGGCGGCGCCGACCATGGCGAGGGCGATGCCGGTGTTTCCGGACGTACCCTCAACGATGGTCCCGCCGGGCTTGAGGGCGCCGGACTTCTCGGCGGCGTCAACGATGGCAACACCGATCCGGTCCTTGACGCTGTTGGCGGGGTTGTAGAACTCAAGTTTGACGGCGACAGTGGCACCCAGGCCTTCGCTCAGCCGGTTCAGGCGGACCAGCGGAGTGCCGCCGACCAGCTGCGTTACGTCGTCATAGATCCGTGCCATGTGGATATGCCTATCTCTCAAGAGTGAATACTGAGGTCAGCCTAACGATGGCGGCGCAACCGTTGCTAAGCATTAAGCCATGCAGAGTAATATTTCCTGGCCTTGGCCAGTTTGGGGTTGATGATCACCTGGCAGTAGCCCTGTTCCGGGTGCTTGGCGTAGTAGTCCTGGTGGAAGTCCTCCGCCACGTGGAACCGGGGGAGGCGGCTGACTTCGGTGACGATCGGGTGCGACCACAGGGCCTGGTTCCGTTCGATCGCCTCCTCGAACAGGATTTTCTCCTCCGTGGTCTCGTAGAACATCGACGAGCGGTACTGGGTGCCGACGTCGTATCCCTGCCGGTTGAGCGTGGTGGGATCGTGCAGCACAAAGAACATGTCCAGGATGACCTCGGCCGGGATCACGGCCTCGTCAAAGGTCACTGCCACCACCTCGGCGTGCCCGGTGGTGCCGTTGCAGACTGAGTAGTAGTCGGGATACGGATCGTGGCCGCCGGTGTAGCCGGAGATCACCGAGCTGACGCCCTTGGTTTTTTGATAGACGGCGTCAAGGCACCAGAAGCAGCCCCCGCCAAGAACAAAAGTTTTCATGACCTCTTCAATGGTTGAGCGCCCCGGATGATTCCCTGACCACCCTACGAGACTGCGGCACATGCGGGCCAGGGCCAGTGATGGGGTAAAACTGAGACTATGGAACCTGTAGACACCGGCGTTGCAGATGCCGAACCGCACGACGACGGCACCCTCCGGGAGGATGTCCCTGTTGCGGATGAGGTGGCCCCGCCTACGCTGGGGCAGGTGCTGCTGGCGGTGGAGGAACTGTGGCCCGAATCGCTGGCCGAGAGCTGGGACGAAGTGGGCCTGGTGGCCGGTCGGCCTTCCGCCCCCGTCACCCGGGTGATGTTCGCCGTCGATCCCACCCTGGAAGTCATCGAGGAAGCCGTGGAGTGGGGCGCCGAACTGCTCATCACCCACCACCCTTTGCTCCTCCGGGGCGTCACGTCCGTTGCGGCGACAACGGCGAAAGGCAAGGCAATCCACCGGCTGATCGAGTCGGGAACCGCCTTGCTGACCGTCCATACCAATGGTGATTCCGCCGTCGGCGGTGTCTCCGATGTCCTGGCGGACGCACTGGGACTGGAGGGCGTGGCACCTTTGACCCTCGCCAGCAACGGGCTGCCCGAGGAGGGCATCGGTCGTGTGGGTGACCTGCCCGACGTGATGAGCCTCGGGGACTTCGCCGCAAGGGTTTTCGGCATCCTGCCGTCCGTGGCCGGGGGAGTGCGCGTGTCTGGGGACAAGGACGGGCTGGTGCGCAGGATCGCGGTCTGCGGCGGCGCAGGCGATTCGCTGTTCAACGAGGTCCGTGCGAGCAATGCAGACGTCTTTGTGACCGCTGACCTCCGGCATCATCCTGCGTCCGAGGCCCGGGAAGCGGCGGTGAACGGCAGGCCCTACCTTATTGACGTCTCCCACTTCGCGAGCGAGTGGCTGTGGCTGCCGGCGGCGGCGTCCGCGCTGGGCAACGTTCTCGCCGACCAGGGCCACGACGTGGAGATACAGGTCAGCACCACCAACAGCGATCCGTGGGACTTCATACTCACTCCGGGCTAGAGTCTATAGAGCGCCGGTACGGCGCCCGGCTCCGGCCGGCGGGATCAAGCGGAGGTAACAGTGGCTAAGGCAGCACCGGCGGAACAGTTGAAGTTGCTCGAACTGCAGGGGCTCGACGCCAAGCTGAAGTCGCTCGCCAACCGGCGCCGCACCCTGGATACCGATCCCCGGATCACGGACCTTCAGGCCGCCCTTTCCGTCGCCAACGGCGAACTGGGCAGCGCCAAGGTGGCTGTCCACGACGCCGAGACCGAGCTCAAGCGGGCAGAAGCCGACGTCGAACAGGTCGCCTCCCGCATCGAACGTGACGAAGCCAGGCTGAACAGCGGAACGGGGCTGTCCAAGGACCTCGTGGCCCTGCAGAAGGACATCGCGTCGCTCAACAGGCGCCGGTCAGACCTTGAAGACGTGGAACTGGAAGTCATGGAGCGGCTGGACTCGCTCCGCGCCCGGCAGGCGGCCCAGCAGCTGATCGTAGACGACATCCAGGGCTCATTCGGCGGAATCCGCGCCGAACTGGACGAAGCCCTTGCCGAAGTTGATGCCGAAGCGACGTTGGTCCGCGGAAAGCGCGCCGAATTCGCCGCCACGCTCGATGCGGGGATGCTGGCCGTCTACGAAAAAACGCTGGCCAAGCGCGGAGTGGGCGCCGCGCGGCTGTTCCACGGGACGTCCGAGGCCTCCGGAATGAAACTCAGCCCGGGCGACCTGGCCGAGATCAAGGCAGCAGCCGAGGACGACATCGTCTTCTGCCCGGATTCGGGGGCCATCCTGGTCCGCTCCGCCGAGTGGAATACGGCCGCCCCGGCCAGCTAACAGCCAAGTAGCTGGCAGATAACGTTGTGAAAATCGCGAATGACGACGCTAAATGCGAGTTAGCTGGGCAGGATGATGTTCAGCGCGTGCGGCTTCCGCGCTGAACCGTCCACCAGCTCCGCGTCCCACTTTTCGCGTGCCGCCTTCAGCAGTTGCGCAGGGGACTGCGGGGCGTTGCCGCGGCGGACCAGCAGGTGCCTCGCCAGC
>DATCVX010000419.1:0-8515 GCA_036566705.1 Arthrobacter sp.
GTCGGCGTCGGTGATGCCCGGAGGGGCCACAATGCCGCGCCAGTTGGTGAATACCAGGTCGATGCCGGATTCCTTCAGCGTCGGGGCATCCACCCCGTCGAGCCGCTTTTCGCCACTGGTGGCCAGGACGCGGACCTCGCCGGACTGGATCTGTTGGAGGTACTCACCGGCGCCGGAGGCTGCGAAGCCCACCTTGTTGCCGAGGATGGCCGGGAGGAGGTCCCCGCCGCCGTCGTAGGATACGAAGTTCACCTTGGTGGCATCGATTCCGACGGCTCCGGCGAGCTGCATGGGCAGCAGGTGGTCCGGGCCGCCGGGCGAGGATCCGCCGCCCACGCTGATGGAGCCGGGGTCTGCCTTCCACGCGGTCACCAGGTCATCGATGGTCTTGTAGGGCGAGTCCTTGTTGACCATGATGGCGCCGGGCTCTTCGATGAGCTTGGCAAGCGGGGTGGTGTCGGTCAGCTTGGACTCGGACTTGTTGGTGTAGCTCGCGCCCACCACGCCCAGGCCCATGAGCATGGTGAGGTCGCCGTTGCCCTTTTCGTTGACGATGCGGGCCAGGCCGACGGTTCCGCCGGCGCCTGCGAGGTTGAAGACCTCGGTGTTGGTGGCGACTTTCTCGTCGTCGAGAACCTTCGCGGCAACGCGGGCGGTGGTGTCGTAACCGCCGCCGGGGGTGTTGGGCACCATGATCTGGAGCCCGCTCACGGGGCCTGCAGCGGCGCCGGATGTGGTGCTGTCGGTGGAGCTCTTGCCGGTGGCACCGCAGCCGGTGGCCATCAGGGCGATGCCGGCGGCGACGGCGGCGATTCGCAATGCGCGGATCTGGCGCATGGTGTTCCTCTTCTCATCAAAACTGATCAGCTGGGCTGACTTGTAATCCTGATGCTAGGCCCGTGCGTGACCGGCATCACTCTTGTGTACTCAGAGAAAGTTAAGTTCATTGCGTTCACGTTTCCGGGAGGCCACCGGCACTCTGCCGCAGGCATTGTTCAGGTAGCCTGACGTGCAGGGGCCAGCCATTCAGGAGAAAGAACCATAGTGACTCGACGTAGAGGAATGTCCCTCGCGGGGCAGTACCTGGTTCTGCAGTTGCTGATTGTCCTCGCGGTCCTCGTTGCCGTGGTGGCCATCTCGCTGGCGCAGTCGGCCGCGGCCTTCGAACGGACCGAAGGCCGCCGGGCACTCTCCGCAGCCGAAGCGCTCGCTGCCAACCCCACGGTCCGCGAACTGCTCCCCGCCTCGGAACCGCGGGCCGGGTCAGCCCTCCCCGCCGTCGCCGAATCGGTGCGTACCGTCTCCGGATCCTCGAACGTGGCGCTCGCCAAGCTGGACCGCACCGTAATTGCATCGTCCGATCCCGGCCTGCTGGGCCAGCAGTTGGAACTCGGCCCGAGCCGCGTGCTGGAAGGCCGGTCGTGGACCGGGGTGGTGAGTGGCTCGGGTACGCAGGCCCTGTCCGCCCATGTCCCGGTCCTAGACGACTCCGGCAAAATGATCGGCATCGCGTCCATCAGCCGCGACTATCCGTCTACGCTTGAGCGGCTGGGGGATGCCGTGCCCAACCTCCTGACCTATCTCGGCGTTGCGAGCGTGCTGGGCGTTGCCGGGTCACTGCTGCTGTCCCGCCGGGTGAAGCGGCAGACCCTGGGCATGGAGCCGAGCGAAATCACCGGACTGGTGGAAAACCGCGAGGCAATGCTCCACGGACTGAAGGAAGGCGTGGTGGCACTGGATCCGCACGAGCGCATCACCGTCGCCAATGACAGTGCCCGCGCGCTCCTGGGCCTTCCCGCCGATTGCGTGGGCAAAAGGCTTGCCAGCCTCGCCGTGGAGCCCGCGCTGAAGGAAGTCCTCACCCGCGAGCAGCCGGGGCCGGACCGGCTGGTGCTCGTCGGTGACAGGCTGGTGGTGCTGAACCGGGTGCCCATCCAGTCGCGGGGCCGGGACATCGGATCCGTCACCACGCTGCGTGACCGTACCGAACTGTCCTCACTTGAACAGGAACTTGGCGCCACCCGCACGGCAACCGACACCCTCCGCGCCCAGGCCCACGAGTTCGCCAACCAGCTGCACGTGATCTCCGGCCTGATCCAAATCGGTGAATATGATTCGGTGGTGCAGTTCGTCAATGGTGCCACCCTGGACCGGACCCGGCTCAACGACGAAGTCACCAGCCGCATCCAGGACCCGGCGCTCGCCGCCCTCCTGATTGCCAAGTCCAGCCTGGCCACGGAGCGCGGCGTGACGCTGCAGCTTGACCCCGCGTCCGGGCTGGCCAGGGTCGACGATGAGCTCTCACGCGACCTCACGACCGTCGTCGGGAACCTGGTGGACAACGCGTTCGACGCCGTCACCGGGCTTCCGGAGGCAACCGTCACTGTGCTGGCGGAGGACACGGCCGACGGCGTCACGGTCACCGTCCGCGATACGGGCCCCGGCGTGCCCGGCCGGGATTTGGGCGAGATCTTCCGGCAAGGTTTCACCACCAAAGCACCCGGCCCGGGCGGCAGCCGCGGCTTCGGCCTGGCGCTCTCGCGGGTAGTTTGCCGGCGCAGCGGCGGCGACCTCACGGTGGCCAACGACAACGGGGCAGTTTTCACCGCACGCCTCTTGCGGGCGCACCCGAGAGGAACACAGCCATGATCAACGTCCTGATCGTCGACGACGACTTTATGGTGGCCAAGGTCCACGCGGGGTTCATCCAGCGCACTCCCGGGTTCGCCGTAGTCGGAGTTGCCCACACCGGTGCGCAGGCGGTGGTCGAAACCGGACGCCTGATGCCGGACCTGGTCCTGCTGGACATCCACCTGCCGGACATCAACGGCCTGGACCTGATGCACCAGCTGCGCGAGGTGGCCCCGGAGCTGGATGTTCTGGTGATCAGCGCCGCCCGTGAGGTGGATACCGTGCGCAAGGCCCTCCGCGGCGGTATTGTCCACTACCTCATCAAGCCTTTTTCACAGACGGACCTGCAGGAACGGCTGGAGCACTACCGCAGCGCCTATCACGGCTTGGACGCGTCCAAGGATGTGGCGGAGCAGGCGGACGTCAACAAAGTCTTTGGCCTCGACCGGACCGACCGGCCCCTGCCCAAGGGCTGCAGCATCGAAACGCTCAAGCTCGTGGAGGCGGCCCTGAAAGAGGCCGACGGCGACCTGTCCGCCAACGAAGTCGCCGTCCAGTTGGGCACGTCCCGGGTCAGCGCCCGCCGGTACCTGGAGTACCTCCACGACGAAGGCGTGCTTGACGTCCGGCTCAAGTACGGCGTCGGCCGTCCCGAGCGGCGGTATGTGCTGAAGGGCTGATCATTCCCTGCTTAGCGTTCGCCGCGTGAGGCCACGCCCGGGAGGAACTCCGAGGGAAGGTCCGTAACCGGGATGATCACCAGGTCCTGGACCTTCCAGTCCATGCCGATACAGGCCTCGCGGGCGGCCTGAAGCTGCTCCATGGCGGGCATCCGTCCTCCCGCCGGGACCACGAATGATTCCACGTGGAACACGTGGCCTTCGTCGCGGATCCGCGACTGCGCCGCCTCCGTCCAGTCCAGGCTGAGGAGGTACTCGTCCAGCCGGTGTCCGACAGGGTGCGGCTCGGCGTCGTCGAACGTCCTGGCCCGCTTGTCCATCAGGGCCGAGATGGCGGCCCGCGTGTTGCGGACGCCGTCGTGCAGGATGCTGAAGGAGATGACCAGGGCGGCCGCATAGTCGGCCCACCACAGGCCAAAGCCGATGCCGGCGACGCCCACAGCGGCGGCCACCGCCGTCATCCAGTCCGCTTTGTTCATGTCCGCATCGGAATAGAGGACCTTGTCATGGAGCTTTTCGGCGAGCTTCATTTTGACCCGGCCGAGGTAGACCGGCGGGACGGCTGTGAGGATCATGGCGCCAATCATCATCCAGCCCAGCCAGATGGTCTGTCCGAAGAAGTCGAAACCGCCGATCGTGGGGTGTTTACCGCTTAGCAGGCCCATTCCCGAATCGACAATCAGGTAGGCGCCCATGACTGTCAGCGCTACGGCGGCCACCACGTGGGCGATGCCCACGGCGCGGTGGAATCCGTACGGATGCTCCTCGTTGGGTTTCTTGCGGATCACATGCGTCGCCAGCAGGAAAGAGAGGGGCGGCAGGAAGGAGAGGACATCTTCCACCCATGCTGCCTTCATGGCCTGCGAGTTGCCCAGCACGGCGAAGACCAGCGCCGTGGAGGCAGCCAGGAAACCGATAGTGATCCACTCGTACTTGACCGCCCTGCGAAGCGCTGCCTGTTGTTCCTCCGGCAGTTCGGTGTGGCCGAAGCGCACGGGGGCGTCACCCTTGATGGTGGTCATTTCTGCCCCTTCGCTTCCATCAGGAACCTGTCGAGCTCCAGGAGGAATGCGTTCTCGCCCAGGGGCACCAGCATCACGTGCTTGTGGAGTGCACCGCGGCTGTCGCGGGATTCCGCGTAGGCCCGGGTCAGCCCGCCATGTTGGGCCCACGGGGTCTTATCGTCCAAGCCGCCGATGACCAGGTCCAGCTCCCCGTGCTTGAGTTCCTCGGCCAGGACGTGTTCGGTCCCGGACACCCACTGAACCTCCGCACCGATCCTGGCGGCGAAGTCGCGGACCAGATCGGCGTCGGTCCCCTGAACGTCCTCGCCGGCAACCTGCACCCAGTCGCCGTTTTCACTGGCACCCACACGCAGGGTGCCGTCCGCTACGCGCTCCAGGGTGCCGGTGGGATCAGCGGGATAGTTTCCGCAGCCGGCCAGCGCAAGGATGGTGGCCAGCGTCAGTAGCACCGTGCTTCCAGGACTTCGCATTCGGGCTCCTCAGGTAGGCGTCGTGAACTCCATTAGACAGCCTGCTTAGCTTCTCGGGCCACTGCGCTGTGCACTGCCGTGCGTGATTATCGCAGCAGGGTGTTCACCAGCCTGGCCGCAACCTTGGCGGTCCGGCCGTCAATGTCGAACCCGGGGTTCAGCTCGGCCACGTCCAGATGCAGGAGCTTCCCGCTCTCCGCCACCTGCCGGCACACCGCACTGATCACCGGCAAGGGCACTCCATAGGCGGCGGGCGCGCTCACGCCCGGAGCCGCCGACGCCGGCAGCACGTCAAGGTCGATAGTCAGGTACAGCACGTCCACGCCGTCCAGGAACTGCGCAAGGAACGCCTGGGCACGCTCGGTGGTGCAGTCCTCATCCAGCAGGTACTGGACACCCAGCCGTTCTGCCGTGTCGAAGAGTGCCCGGGTGTTGTTCGGCTCGGAAATCCCGACGACGGCGTACCGGAAGTCGCGCCCCGCGGCAGCTTCCGCCCGGGCCATCTGGAGGAACGGCGTGCCGGAACTGGGGACCGGCTCGTCGCGGAGGTCGAAGTGGGCGTCCAGGTTCAGGATGCCGAGCCGACGGCCGCCGCGCACGGCCTCGGAGCCGGCCACCCCCAGGTAGCTTGCATAAGCGGTCTCGTGTCCGCCGCCCAGCACGACGGTGAGACTGCCGGCGTCGATCATGGCGGCAATCGCCTGCCCGGCACGGGCCTGACCGGCCTCCATGGCGCCGTCCGAAACGACGATGTCCCCGGCGTCTGAGACGGCGCGGTCCAGATGGAAGGCCAGCGGCCCGAGTGCGGCGCGGATGGCCGCGGGGGCAACCGCAGCGCCGGTCCGTCCCTTGTTGCGGCGCACCCCTTCGTCGCATGCGAACCCGAGGACGACGGCGGGGCGGGGCGGGGCGTCAGTCCCGGAACCGGCGGGCGCAGTGGCGGTCTGGCCTGCGGCGTAGGGCGACACCGCCTGCCACCAGCGCCGGTGTTCGCCGCCGTCGCCATCGAACCGTCCCGTCCAGGGCTGCGGGGGGACATCGACGGTGAGTGCGGAGAGGGCCATGGTTCAAGCTCACCGCATGCCCGCACCGAAAGCGAGCATGACCGCCGTCGTGCTGTCTGTAATTCCGGAATTCACGCGGGCCGGAGCGCCCCGAGCACCGAGCCGACGGAGGTTACATTCCCAGCGCGGCCTCGATCGGACCCACCGCGAAGAACAGCAGGAACGCGCCGGCAACGGCCCACATCAGCGGATGGACATCCTTCACCCGCCCCTGGACAGTGCGGATCAGGACGTAGCCGATGAAGCCGGCGCCCAGGCCGTTGGCGATCGAGTACGTGAACGGCATCAGCGTGAACGTGAGGAAGGCCGGGATCGCGACGCCCCAGTCCTGCCAGTCGATCTTGCCCACCTGGGACACCATCATGAAGCCCACAACCACCAGCGCGGGGGCCACGGCTTCGAAGGGCACCAGGTTGATCAGCGGCGTGAAGAACATGGCCACCAGGAACAGCAGGCCGGTGACGATCGAGGCAATGCCCGTCCGGGCGCCTTCGCCAATGCCGGCGCCGGCCTCGACAAAGATCTGGTTCGAGGACACCGAGGCGCCGCCACCCACGATGGCGCCCAGTGCGTCCACCTGCAGCACGCGGTCGACGTCCGGAATGTTGCCGTGCTCGTCCACCGTGCCCGCCTCGTTGGCCAGGCCAACCATGGTGCCCATCGCGTCAAAGAAGATGCTGAGCAGGATGACAAAGGCCAGCAGCGTGGCGGCCACGAAGCCCAGTTGCTCAAACGCGCCGAAAGGGTTGGCCTTGCCGATCAGGGAAAGGTCCGGGGCCGCCCAGCCCGAGAAGGCGGGGGCAACCAGGGACCAGCCCTGCGGATTGAAGGGCTTGTCCGGGGCGACGCTCGGGCCGATGTGCAGCGTCAGTTCCAGGATTACGGAAATGACAGTGGAGGTGATGATGCCGATCAGGATGGCTCCTTTGACCTTCCGCACCACCAGGGCGATGGTCAGGACCAGGCCGAACACAAACACCGCCGTGGGCCAGCCCAGAAGCTTGCCGTCGAAGCCCAGGCCCACCGGCACAGTGGTGCCGGCGACATCGGGGATGCGGCGGACGAAGCCGGCATTCACCAGGCCGATCAGCGCGATGAACAGCCCGATGCCCACCACGATGGCCGTTTTCAGGTCCTCCGGAACGGCCTTGAAGACGGCGGTCCGGAAGCCGGTGAGGACCAGGATCAGCATCGTGACGCCGGAAAGCACCACAAGGCCCATCATGTCCGGCCAGGTCAGGCCCGGGTTGGTGGCCACCGTGACGGCCACGAAGGCGTTGACGCCCAGGCCCGTGGCCAGTGCGAATGGGTGCCTGGCCCAGGCGCCCATCAGGATGGTGAGGATGCCTGCCACAAAGGCGGTGACCGCAGCAACGGCCGGAAACCCGAGAGAGTTGCCGCTGGAGTCGGCCCCCGACAGGATCAGCGGGTTCAGTACCACGATGTAGCTCATGGCGAAGAAGGTGGCGAACCCGCCGCGGATCTCGCGGGACAGGTTGGACCCCCGCTCGGTGATCTTGAAGTACCGGTCCAGTGCAGAGCCTTGCTTAAGCATTAAGTCCTCCGGGGGAGTCTGTGGGGATAGTTGAATCCTATGGGTCCTCCGGGCAGCGTCCCGGCAAATTCGCCTAGTCTGTAAGGAAGCCAACACAAGGGGAGCAGTCCACGCATGCGTTCCATCCGCCGCCAGTTGCTGAGCGCCGTGCTCGGTTCGTTTGTCCTCGCCGCCGCCATGCTGGGCCTGGCCGCTCCGGCCTCCGCGCACGACGCCGCTGAATCCAGCAGCCCCGCCCAGGGCGCCACGGTCGCCACGCCGCCGGAACAAGTCTCAGTCACCTTCAGCAACAAACCCCTGGGTATCGGCTCGCAGTTCTCCGTGAAGGACGCAGCCGGCACTGAATGGGCGGATGGCGCCGTCGAAATCGTGGACAACGTGGCGTCCCAGAAACTCAAGGCAGGCGCACCGGCAGGCGCGTACACGGTCAGTTGGCGGGTGGTCAGTTCGGATTCCCACCCCATTGAGGGGACTTTCGCGTTCACTGCCACTGCGGCGGCTGCCGGTGCGGCACCGGCTACCGGTTCGACGTCGGCCGCTGCCGTTCCGGGCATGGGCACCGCCCAGCCGGGCAGCACCGCGACCCCCGCGCCGGTTCCGGATGCATCCCAGCCTTTCCCGTGGAGCCTGGTGCTGTTCTCTGCAGTGGCTGTGGGGCTCCTGGTGGCCATCGGCGTCCTCGCCAGGCGGCGCCTTGGTGCGGGCGGCGACGACGACGAGGCCTCCGCCTAGGCGGGTAGTCGCCCGCGGATTGGGTTTCCTGTAGTCCCTAGGCGGGCAAAATGGCGGCGAAACTGCCGGTCATGATGGTCGTGGCGTTCTCCGGGTGGACTTTCGCCGAGATCGCCTGGCCCACGGTTTTCGCCTGGCGAAGCACTTCCTTCGGCGATGGCGTGATCAGGTCGCCCACCCCCACCAGGTAGATGCCGATGGCCCGCATCGCGGCCACCAGGTTGCGGCCCACGGTGATGCCGAAATCGCTCAGCATGCGGCGCAGCTGGCTGTGCGCGCAGCGGGTGAGGACGATGTGGTCGGCCAGCAGGATGCCGGTGGGCGTGTGCACCTCCCACTGGTGGGAGGAAGCCCCCTC
>DATCVX010000420.1:0-6912 GCA_036566705.1 Arthrobacter sp.
GAATGCAGTTCTGCCTGGCCTGAGATGCTGCGGGCGGCGAGATGGGGGACCGTGTGGTAACCCAGGCGGGCCAGGTTTACGGCCGCCTGCACGGTCCGGGCGGGCCCGTGGTGTGGCAGGCACGTCACGCTGACGGATCCCGGGGTGGCAAAAGCCGCGGGGAGTTGCGTGAGCAGGTCGGCAGACGGAACAACTTCCAGCCGTACCCTTGCAACAGCTTCCATGCTCATTGCTCTCCGTTCTTCGGCATCACCGCCACCCTGCCTGCCGGAGTGGAAAATCTCCAACTGGCACCTACCGGAGGGTTGACATTTTTTTGACGGGATATTGATATATCAGTTCTAGGAATACTATGTACACGAGGCCTTCGCGTCAAGGCTCAGCCGTGCACCGGGAGGAGACTTGAAAATGGCAAGCGGTGGAGAACTACCGTCGGATGCAGGGGGGTCCTTCCTGCCCGCGAGGCAGGAGGACGAGTCCTTCGCCGACTTCGCCTACAGGGTGCTCTGCGATGAACTGATCGTTTTGGACATCAAGCCTGGCGAACCATTGAACGACGAAGTGATTTCCAGGCGGCTGGGAGTGGGGAGGACACCCATCCGGGAGGCCATGAAGCGCCTTGAGAGCGACCATCTGGTGGTGGCGTATCCCCGCCGGGGAACATTCGCCGCCGGGGTGGACATCACGGACCTGGCCGAAATTTCCGAAATCCGGCAGCTTTTGGAGCCTGCGGCCGCAGCACGGGCTGCCCGGATGGCGTCGCCGCAGCTCCGGCAGGAGATCAAGGAATTTGCCAGGGAAGTCGCGGACCTCCTGCCGGTTACGCATTCCCAACGGGACCTGATGCGCCTGGACATGCGGGTGCACCGGATGATCTACCGGGCCACAGGGAGCCGGCACCTTGAGGATGTCCTGATCCGGTACGACAACCTGGCCACGCGGATCTGGAGCCTTGTGCTGGAGAAACTTCCTCCGGTATCCGAGCACATTGCCCAGCACATTGAGCTGCTCGAGTGCATCGCGGAAGGGGATTCCGAAGCTGCCGCGCGGCTGACCACCCAGCATGTGACGGGCTTCGAGAACCTGATCAGGGCCGTCCTGTAGCCCTGGGCAGGATTACACTGCTGTTCCCCGGACCAGGGCACGCGACTGTTCCCGCGCGGCCTCGGTGGTGTGCAGCAGGAGCAGGGACGTGGTGACTGAGCCGACGCCGCCCGGAACGGGTGTCAGCGCCCCGGCGATGCCCCTGACGCTGGCCTCGTCCACGTCCCCCACGAGGGATCCGTCGGGAAGGACGTTAGTGCCGACGTCGATCACCACAGCCCCGGCGGAAATATGGCCTCCGTTCAGCAGGCCGGTGCGCCCGGCGGCCACCACCACGACGTCGGCCGTCCTGGTGTAGTTTTCCAGCGCCCCTGACCTGGAGTGGCAGACGGTGACAGTGGCGTCGCGTTCCAGCAGCAGCAGGGACAGCGGTTTTCCGACGACGGCTGAACGTCCAATCACGACGACGTTCTTGCCCGCCACCGGGATGTCGAAGTGGTCAAGGATCTCGGTGACGGCCCGCGCCGTGGCAGGGGCGAACGAGGGCTGGCCGACAGCCAGGCGGCCGAGGCTCAGGGGATTCGCGCCGTCGATGTCCTTCTCAGGGGCGATGTGCCCAACCAGTGCATCTGCATCGACACCGGGAGGCAGTGGCGTCTGCAGGATGATGCCGTTGACCGAAGGCTCGGCGCTGAGGTCATCCAGGACTGAGGCCAACAGTTGTCCAGTCGCGTCGTGGCCCAGGTCCACGATCCGGCAATTGATGCCCGCGCTTTCCGCAGCCCGTTCGATGGAGCGCACATACCAGTGCGTGGAGCCGTCGTCGGTGGCCACAACCACGGCGAGGGAGGGGCGCAGGCCGTCAGTTTCGAGGTCACGGGCTTCGTCGTGGGCCTTCCGCTGAATGAGCTTTGCCAGGTTTCGTCCGGAGAGGAGTGTGGTGCTCAACCGAGAATCCTTTCGCGCACGCGCTTCACGAGCGCGTCGGCTCCCAGGACGACCTTTTCCTCAAGGCCGTCGGTCTGGCCAGCCAGCCTGGAACGGGCTTCGGTGTCCTTGATGGCCACCACGTTAATGTCTATGTTCACCCGTGCAGTGGTGGCGGCTGCCCGGGCTGCATCGGCGGCCGCGGCGACGTCGCTGATCACGTTGGGATTGGCCACGTCGAACAGTTCCGTGGCCAGATCCACGACGGCGCCGGCAAGGAGGATCAGTTGTGCCGGGGTTTTTGCGGCCTGGACGAGCGCGTCCTGGATTGATGCTGTCCGTGCGGCCTTGAGGTCGTCCGTACCGTTCGGCAGCTTGTACGCGTCAATGACGCCTTGGAAGGCGTGCTCGTCGGCGTCCGCGAGGCCCAGGGCCTGGGCAACCAGTCGGTCGGCGCTGCTGATGATCCGGGTGACGAGTTCGGCGTGCTGCTCGTATTTCGTGCCGGTGGTGTACCTGGCCACCATGGCGACAAGTGCCGCCCCCTGGGCGGCGTGGAGTGCCGCGGCTGCGCCGCCGCCTGGGGTGGGTTCGCGCGAGGCAAGCCTGGCGAGGTAGTCGTTTATTGTTTCTGAACTGATCATGTGTCTTCCTGGGGCTGAAGCTCTAGTCGACTGGCCTGGGGCAGAGGACGGGCCATGGAAAAGCAGCGGCCCGGACTCTGGTTGCGAGGGAATGAGTCCGGGCCGCGTGCCCTTGAATGGCCCGGCGGCTGTTAGCCGCGGAGCCGGGTCATCGTGGGGTCGTACAGCGGATCCGCCGTGACCGTGGCCTGGATGCGCCGGCCAAAGTAGTCGATTTCAACCGAGTCACCCACGGAGACGGCGGCGGGCAGGTAAGCGTAGGCGATCGGCTTGGCCACGGTGTAGCCATAAGCGGCGCTCGTGACGTAGCCAACTGCCTGGTCCTTATAGAAGACAGGTTCCTTGCCCAGCACGATGCTCCGGCCGTCGTCGACCGTCAGGCAGCGCAGGAGGCGTGCGGAGTTTTCCTCGGTCCGGCCTTCCAATGCTGCCTTGCCGACGAAGTTTTCCTTGGTCATCTTCACGGCGAAACCGAGTCCCGCTTCGAGCGGGTCGTGCTCGGTGGTCATGTCGGTGCCCCACGAGCGGTAGCCCTTTTCCAGGCGCAGCGAGCTGAACGCGGCGCGGCCTGCAGCGATCACGCCGAACGGCTGCCCTGCCTTCCACAGCGCGTCCCACAGGCGCTGCCCGTTGTCTGCGCTGGTGTACAGTTCCCAGCCCAGCTCGCCGACGTAGGACAGCCGCATCGCGGTGACGGTGACGCCGCCGATGACTACCTTCTTGGCCCGGAAGTAGCGCAGGCCGTCGTTGGAGAAGTCGTCGCTGCTGACGGTGCTGATGAGGTCCCGGGCCAGGGGGCCCCACAATCCGATGCAGCATGTCCCGCCGGTGGTGTCGCGCACCTGGACCCAGTCGCTGGCGGTTCCGTTTTCCGTCTGGTGGCGTGCGGCCCGCTCAAAGTAGGCCGTGTCGATGTTGCCGTTGGCTCCGAGCTGGAAAGTGTCTTCGCTCAGGCGGGCCACGGTGATGTCGCTTCGGATGCCGCCGGCGTCGTCCAGCAGGAGGGTGTAGGTGACGGCCCCCGGCTTCTTGGTCATGTCGGCGGTGGTCAGTTCCTGCAGCAGCTTCATGGCTCCGGGGCCGGAGACCTCAAGGCGCTTGAGCGGGGTCATGTCGTACATGGCCACCGCGGTGCGGGTCTTCCAGGCTTCGGCGGCGGCGATGGGCGAGCTGAACATCCCGGACCAGGCGTCACGTGCCGGCGGCTGCCATTCGTCAGGCATCTCCTTGAGCAGTTCGGCGTTGGCTTCGAACCAGTAGGGTCGCTCCCATCCGGCGCCCTCCAGGAAGTACCCGCCCAACTGCTTGTGGCGGGCATGGAAGGGGCTGACGCGGAGGTTGCGGGGAGAGAGCTTGGGCTGGAGCGGGTGCAGCACATCGTAGATTTCCACGAAGTTCTGCTGGGAGGTTTCGCTGACGTATTCGGGGGTCAGCTGGACCTCTTCGAAGCGGTGGATGTCGCAGTCACCCAGGTCGATCTGTGACTTCCCGGTGGTCAGCAGTTCGGCCACGGCGCGGGCAATGCCGGCGGAGTGGGTGACCCACACGGCTTCGGCCACGAAGAAGCCATCCACTTCCTTGGACTCGCCTACCAGCGAGCCGCCGTCCGGGGTGAAGGAGAAGATGCCGTTGAAGCCATCCTCGATTTCGCTTTCGCGGAGGGCCGGCAGCAGTTGCTTGGTCGCTTCCCAGGCCGGGAGGAAGTCTTCCAGCGTGAAGTCCAGCCGGGAGGGCATGTTGTGCTCGGTGATGCTGCTGGGTTCGTAGCGGCCCAGTTCATCCAGATCCACGGGCATGGGGCGGTGGGCATAGGAACCAATGCCGTAGCGGTCCCCGTGCTCGCGGTAGTAGAGGTCCTGGTCCTGGTGGCGCAGGATGGGCAGGGAAGCGCCGTTGGGCAGCTCGTTCTTGCCTTGCTGGGCCGGCACCGGTGTGGTCTTGACGTACTGGTGGGCCAGCGGAAGGAGCGGGACGGACATGCCGATCATCTCGCCGATCTTGGCGCCCCAGAAGCCGGCGCAGGAAACCACGATGTCTGCGGGGATGACGCCGTCAGCCGTCTCCACACCCGTGACCCGACGGTTGGACTGCTCGATCCCGGTCACCTCGGTGTTGCCGATGTACTTCACGCCCGCGGCTTCCGTGCGCTTGATCAGCAGCTGGACAGCGCGGGCCGCCAAGGCCAAACCATCGCTGGGAACGTGGAGGCCGCCGAGGATGTCCTCCTCGTTGATGAGCGGGTACAGCTCCTTGCATTCCTCGCGGGTAAGGATCTTGCCGTCGATGCCCCACGATGCCGCGTACCCGAGCTTGCGCTTCAGGTCAGCCAGGCGGGTCTCCGTGGTGGCAACTTCAAGGCCGCCCACTTGGTTGAAGCAGCTTTGTCCGTCCTCGGTGAGGGAGAGAAGCTTCTCCACTGTGTACTTGGCGAAGAGTGCCATGGACTTTGAGGGGTTTGTCTGGAAGACCAGGCCCGGCGCGTGGGACGTGGAGCCACCAGGCATATTCAGGGGTCCCTGGTCCAGGACGGTGATGTTGTTCCAACCCCGCGTGACCAGTTCGTCGGCCAGGTTCGTGCCGACGATTCCAGCTCCAATAATGACAATGCTTGGCGTCGAAGCCATGTGGTTTCTCCTGCTGATTTTCGTGTGTTGTCTCTGCTGATTTGGTG
Organism: Arthrobacter sp.; assembly: GCA_036566705.1. GTDB lineage: Bacteria > Actinomycetota > Actinomycetes > Actinomycetales > Micrococcaceae > Arthrobacter. The sequence goes on from DATCVX010000420.1 coordinate 5,287, forward strand.
GTCGTGCTTACCGGAACACGACAGTGCTGGTCTGGTCCAGCAACACACGGTGCTCGCAGTGCCACCGCACGGCGCGGGACAGTGCCAGCGCTTCCGCGTCCTGCCCGACTGTTGACAGTGCGGTGGGACCGTAGCTGTGGTCCACCCGGATGACTTCCTGCTCGATGATTGGCCCTTCATCGAGTTCGGCAGTCACGTAGTGGGCAGTGGCACCTACCAGTTTGACGCCACGGTCGTACGCCTGGTGGTACGGGCGCGCTCCCTTGAATCCAGGAAGGAAGGAGTGGTGGATGTTGATGGCCCGGCCTTCAAGGGAGCGGCAGAGGTCATCGGAGAGCACCTGCATGTACCGGGCCAGCACGACCAGGTCGATGTTGTGCTCGTCGACGAGGTCCAGCAGGCGCTGTTCGGCGTCTGCCTTCGTCTCGGGGGTCACGGGGAGGTAGATGAAAGGCAGGCCGGCGGCGTCGGCCATTGCCCGGTGGGTTTCATGATTTGAAACTACGAGGACGATGTCGCCGCCGAGGCTGCCACCGCGCCAGCGGAAGATCAGGTCGTTGAGGCAGTGGCCGAACTTGGACACCATCACCAGGATGCGCTGCTTGGTCTGGTCATGGAAGCTGAACTTCATCTCGAACCGGTCCGCAATCGCGCTGAACTCCTCCTGGAGCCTCTCCGGCGTGTACTCGGGGGAACCCGAGAATGCGGTGCGCAGGTGCAGCGTCTCGCGGAGCCCGTCGTCGAACTGCTGGTGCTCGTCGATGTTGAAGCCACGTTCGAAGAGGAAAGTGGTGACCGCCTGGACAATACCGGCACGTTCGACGCACGACAGTGTGAGTACGAACTTCTGGGCCTGGTCTTTCACGCGGGGGTCGGTCTGAGCCAGCGTGCTGGTCGATGAGTCTGTTGCCACTAGGGTCATGTCTCCTCCTTTGGGTATCTTCCCGTTAGATATATTCTCAGATAAGGAACTGATATATTAGGGTTGGGAATCAGCGTATACTGGTCAGTGGGCGAGGTCAATAGCCTGTTTGGCCTGAATGGAAAGGGGTCCATGTTATGGCAGTTGAAGCTTTGGCAATCGCGGACGATGCCGTCAAGAAGTCGTTGGCGGACATGGCGTACGAGCGCATCCGCGACAGGCTGCTGATGCTCGACATCAAGCCCGGCGATCTCCTCAATGACGACCATCTCGCCAAGGACCTCGGCGTGGGGCGGACTCCGGTGCGTGAGGCGTTGAAGCGGCTCGAGCTTGACCGCCTGGTGGTTTCTTACCCGCGGAGGGGCACCTTTGCCACCCGGGTGGAGGTGACCGACCTTGCTTTCATTTCCGAAATCCGGACGCAGCTCGAGCCGCTCGCAGCGTCCCGTGCTGCCCGGGTGGCCACGGAGTGGCAGCGGGAGCAGCTGCGGGCTGTCATGCAGGCTGTTGAGTCCTTCGATACCCATGCCGCCTCCGTTGTGGAGACCCTGCGGCTCGATGCGCGCGTGCATCGGGGCATCTACGCGGCTGCAGCCAACCCACACCTCGAAGACGTTCTGATCCGCTACGACAACCTCGCCACCCGCATCTGGTGCATGGTGCTTGATCGCCTTCCCGACCTCTCACGCCATGTGCATGAGCAC
>DATCVX010000421.1:0-5811 GCA_036566705.1 Arthrobacter sp.
GCGCCCTGCACCGCAACGGCATCGAGGTGAAGACCACCCGGCAGTGGGAGCTGAAGGAGTCCAGCCACCCCGCCATCGAACCGCTCCTGGCCTACAAGAAACTCTCCCGCCTGCACACGGCCAACGGCTGGGCGTGGCTGGACGCGTGGGTGGACAACGGACGTTTCCGCCCGGAGTACGTGGTGGGCGGCGTCGTCTCCGGCCGGTGGGCATCGCGCGGCGGCGGCGCACTGCAGATTCCACGCCAGATCCGTGGCGCCGTGCACGCCGATCCGGGCTACAAGCTGATCGTCGCGGATGCCTCACAACTGGAGCCCCGCGTCCTGGTGGCGCTGGCACAGGACACTAAAATGGCCGAGGCCGCGCGGGACAAGGACCTGTACGCAGGCATCGCCGCCCAGGGTTTCGGCGGCGACCGTGCCAAGGCCAAAGTGGCCCTGCTCGGCGCCATCTACGGTGCCACCACGGGCGAATCCGGCCGCCTGATGCCTCAGCTGGCCAAGACCTACCCGCGCGCCGTGGGCTTTGTGGAACAGGCCGCGCGGGACGGGGAGGCCGGCGGCACCGTCACCACCCGGCTGGGCCGCAGCAGCCCGCCGCCGTCACGGCAGTGGTTCCAGAGCCAGCAGTCCGCCACGGCCGAGGAGCAGCGCCGCGCCGAATCGATCGCCCGCTCCCGCGGCCGTTTCACCCGGAACTTCGTAGTGCAGGGTTCGGCGGCGGACTGGGCGGCGTGCTGGCTCGCGGAATTACGACGGCGGCTGCGGACCATGCGCGCGGAAGGTACCGGCGGTGCGGAGCTGGTGTTTTTCCTCCACGACGAAGTCATGGTCCACGCGCCGGAACCGCAGGTTGACGCGTGCATCGCGGCGATCGAAGATGCGGCCATTGCAGCCAAGGAGCTGCTGTTCGGCCGGATCCCGGTGGAATTCCCCGTCAGCGTGGCCGTGGTGGACTCGTACGACAACGCCAAATAGCGCCGCACATGGGGGCTTCCGGGTACCCTAGCCGTGCTGCGGCGTCTCCTCCAGTCACAAGCCGGTTGACCGTCACAGCGCGCCCCGCGAAGTAACCTACCCGGGAGTAGCTGGCAGCCCGCTTGTGAGCGACGTTACAGTCGATTAACTGACTCAAGAAGCGGGTCAAGCACTACATGCAAAGATGCATACCCAGGGGAGGTCCGGCACATGGCGGGCAGGTTCGAAATACACCGCGTGGGTGACGAGGCCTACAGGCTCCGGCTCACCGACGCTGACGGCAACATCGTGGCGGTTTCGCCCAATTTCAAGCACGTCGGTGCGTTGCTCGAGGGCATCAAGGCCGTACGCGAAAACGCGGCCACCGGGATCGTGGTGGATCTCAGGCAGCAGCCGCAAGTCTAAGGGCCGGCCCGGCGGCGCTCACACGCCGGCGTGGACACCGGTCAGATGCTGATGGTGTGCAGGCGGGACCGGTCCCAGGGCACGGCCCAGCCGAGCTGTTCAAAGAGCCCGGTGAGCACAATCCCCGTGAAACCCCACACCACCACCCCGTTGACGGTAAAGGCAGGGCTGTTAAACGTTCGCCCGCCCCGGCTGACGGTGGACATAACCCGGTTGTCCGGGTCCAGCAGGTCGCGGACCGGTATCCGGAAAACCTGCGCGGATTCGCCGTAATCCACCACCCGCACCGGCGACGGCGAGGCCCACCAGCCCAGGACAGGCGTCACCAGGAAGTTGCTGCGGGCCAGCCCGAGTTCCTGGAGCGTGCCCAGGACCTCCACTCCGCCGGAGTCCAGCCCGGTTTCTTCCTCAGCTTCACGCAGCGCCGCCTCCACGGGTGTTTCTCCGGGATCGATGCTGCCGCCCGGAAATGCGACCTGACCGGGGTGCGACTCCAGCGTGTGCGCACGCTCAAGCAGCAGGACGTCCAGGTCCGCGGGGGCGAGGGGCTTGCCGGACGAGGCGGGGACCGTGTCAAGGACACCGAAGAGCATCAGTACGGCGGCGCGGCGGGCGATGCTCTCGTCCACGGTCAGGGCCGCCCAGAGCGCATCGGGTTCGGGGGCGTTGCCGGCTTCTGTCCTCTGCACGAGGTCGAGCAAATCCTGACGAGCGCTCACGGAAGCCGCTTCTGTGATTCCATCCGGATTTCCGCGGCGCGGTGCGTCTCGGCCAGCAACTGGGCGAGGAGCGGTTCGCTGCCGGGAGCGAGCTCGTACTTCAGCAGTTTGGCGGCCTTGGCGGGATCGGTTTCGCCCAGTCCGTAGCTGGGGCACCAGTTGGCCACCGGGCAGGCGCCGCAGGCGGGCTTCCGCGAGTGGCAGACCCGCCGCCCGTGGAACACCACCCGGTGCGAGAGCATGGTCCAGTCCCTGGGCTCGAAGAGTTCGGCGACGTCGAATTCGATCTGGACGGGATCCTCGGACAGGGTCCAGCCGAAGCGGCGAGCCAGCCGCCCGAAATGCGTGTCCACCGTGATCCCGGGGATGCCGAAGGCGTTGCCCAGCACTACGTTCGCCGTTTTTCGGCCAACCCCCGGCAGGGTCACAAGGTCTTCAAGGCGGCCCGGCACAACACCGTTGTATTCGTCCACCAGCCGCGTGCCCAAGGCGATCAGGCTCCGGGTTTTGGCCCGGAAGAACCCGGTCGGTTTGATGATTTCTTCCATCGCAGCCGGGTCGGCCTCGGCCATTGCACGTGCGTCAGGGTAGCGGGCGAACAGCAGGGGCGTGATCTGGTTGACGGTGACGTCCGTGGTCTGCGCAGACAGGACGGTGGCCACCAGCAGCTCAAACGGGCTCCGGAAATCGAGCTCGGCATGGGCGTACGGGTACTTCTCCGCGAGGGCCTTGTTGATGCGCCGGGCACGCCGCTTCAAAGCCAGCAGGGACTCGGAGGAAACCCTGGGTCCGGGCGCGGCTGCCGCTGTCCGGGGTGTGGCTCCGGCAGTCCGGGCCGCGCCGGTCCTCGGAGAACGTGAAGTGGCCACCGGCCCGGCTAGCCGCGCTCGATGTTGCTCAGGTCCCGCAGCACACCCACACGGCCGTCGGTGTGCTGGACCAGGAATTCGTGGCCCCGGTCCTCGAGGGCCAGGACCCAGCCGCCCGGTTCGATGACGAAGGCGGGGGCACCGGTCCGGGGGTCAACGGCGGTCCGGTGCTGGGCGACGGCGAACCAGAAGGCCTCGTGGACCGGCTGCTCGTCCGATTCCTCCGGGCGGCTGGCCGGATCCACCGTGGCGCCGATGGGTTCTTCCCGCCTCACTTGCTGGTGGACGGCGGTGGCCGCGATGGGCTCGGAAGCCTGGCGGGCGGGTGTGGCTGCCGGGGTTTCGGCCGCCGGGGTTACGTCGGCTGCGGCCACCGCGGCGGGAGGCACGACGTCGGCTGCCTGGGTTGGCGGCCCAAAGTCACCCTCGGCGGGCCATTCGGATACCTCCGGCGCAGAGGACACCGCCGCCGGCTCAGCCGCCGCGGGCTGGGCCGACGGGGCCGCGTGCGTTTCCTCGGCCGGCTGTGCGTCCTGCACGGGCTGAGGCGCCCGGAAAGGCGTCGGCTCTGCGGCCTGCGGCGCAGGAGCCGGTTTCGCGTCTTCCGGGGACTGCGGGGAAGGCGCAAACGGCGACATTCCCGGCGTCGACCCTCCCGGCTGGAAGCTGGCGGAGGGACCGGAACCGGCGGCGGCGGAGCCTGCGGCGACACCTGCCGGGCCGGCAGCGGAGGCGGTCACGGCGGCGCCATGAGCACCGGCCTGCGCCGGGCCGGACGCAGCGGGCTTGGGTTCCTTCGGGGCCTTGGGCGTGTGCGGCTTCGGCAGCGGAACAGCAGATTCACGCGCCACCACATGGGCGGGGGTCTCCGTGCGGCCCTCGAAGTCGCTGGCGAAGTAGGGAATGAACCGGCCCAGTACGGTGGCCGCGAACAGCACAATGGAGCCGATCAGCCCTGCAAGGAGCGCGGGGTGGTAGTCGCCGGCCACGGAGAGGAAGAAGAAGGCCACCGCGAAGGACGCCACCACGGACGCAAACTGGTCGATGGACAGCGATCCGATCCGGACCTTCGTGCTTGGGGCGAGCCTGCGGGCCGCGAACAGTGCGCTGACGATCAGCGGCAGGACGATTCCCAGGCCCAGGAAGAACAGGTTGCCTGCATTCCAGAGATTGAAGCGGGTCAGGAAGACCGGCAGCAGGGAGGTGACGAAGAGAATGAGGGTGGCGGCGAAGACGGCGAGGTCGCGCACGGTGAAGTGCCCAAGGACGGCCTGGTGGCGGGAGCCCGGCTTGCCTGTTGCCGGAGCCGGCTGGCCTGTCCCCGCGCTGCTCCCGGACGGGCCATCAGGTCCGGCCGCTGTTGCACGGCCGGATTTCTGGCCGAAGCTTTGCTGGTTCATTCTGTTTCTCCTTAGCGTGGCGGCACCAAGAGACTTTCCAGTCCCAAAATGCGTGCCGTCTGGAACCTCCATCCGGCCGGGTCGCACGCAACGCGGTTACCCTGCCGGACGGCTCCGTCGAAAGTCACAATTCAATCTCAGCCTAGTCAACAGCATTGGCTATCACTAGCCGGAGGGGTGGCTGCGTGGCGTCCGGGGCCGGCCCGCAAAACCATTCACCGCTTAATAAACGCCGTTCACGGGCGCCTCTGTGACAGGGCACACACAGCCGCGCGCTCAAGCATTAGTCTTGGTTTCGGAACAGCTCTTTGCGGAATGTCCGTGATCGGCCGCTGCCCAACGCCGCGCAAAAGCGGTGGAGCACGGCCCGGCAACGGTACACGCCGCGCAACAAAGATCGATGAATGATGAGGTTCACATGTCCCAGGACACCCCCGGCTCCACCGCCACCGCTCCCGCAGATACCGTGCAGGGCGACCAGCAGGGCGACGCCTTCGAAAACCTGCTGCACGAGAACCGCAAGTTTGCGCCGACTCCCGAGTTCGCTGCCGACGCCGTCGTCACCGCAGCCGACTACAAGGAGGCCGACGCCGACCGTCCCGCGTTCTGGGCAAGGCAGGCCCGTGAACTGCTCACCTGGTCCAAGGACTTCACCCAGGCCCTGGACTGGTCCAACCCGCCGTTCGCCAAATGGTTCGTGGGCGGCGAAGTTAATGCCGCGTACAACGCCCTGGACCGGCACGTCGAGAACGGGCTCGGGGACCGGGTGGCCATCTACTTCGAAGGCGAACCAGGCGACACCCGCACCTACACCTACGCCCAGCTCACCGAGGAAGTGAAGAAGGCAGCGAACGCCTTCGAGTCCCTCGGCGTTGCCAAGGGCGACCGGGTGGCCGTGTACCTGCCCATGATCCCCGAAGCCGTGATCACGCTGCTCGCCTGCGCCCGCATCGGCGCGGTTCACTCGGTGGTGTTCGGCGGGTTCTCCGCGGACGCCCTGCGCTCGAGGATCGACGACGCTGAAGCCAAACTCGTGGTCACCGCCGACGGCACCTACCGCCGCGGCAAGCCCAGCTCCCTGAAGACCGCGGTGGACGACGCCCTGTCCCGCGAAGGCGGGCACACGGTCCAGAACGTCGTGGTGGTCAAGCGCAACGGCCAGGACGTGGACTGGCACGAAGGCCGGGACCACTGGTGGGACGACACCGTCGGGGCGGAATCCACCCGGCACACCGCCGTCGGGCACGACTCCGAGCACCCGCTGTTCATCCTCTACACCTCCGGGACCACCGGCAAGCCCAAGGGCATCCTGCACACCACCGGCGGCTACCTCACCCAGGGCGCCTACACCCACAAGGCCGTGTTCGACCTGCACCCGGAGACGGACGTCTACTGGTGCACGGCCGACGTCGGCTGGGTCACCGGCCACTCCTACGTCGCC
>DATCVX010000422.1:0-4629 GCA_036566705.1 Arthrobacter sp.
GTCGACAAGACTTCCCACATGTTCATCACCGGTCCCGACGTCATCAAGACTGTCACCGGCGAGGACGTGGACATGGAGACCCTGGGCGGCGCCCGCCAGCACAACGCAACCACGGGAACATCCACCTACCTGGCCTCCGACGAAGCCGATGCCATCGAATTCGTCCGCGAACTCCTGGACTTCCTGCCCTCCAACAACCTCGCGGAAGCTCCGGTCCTGGAACACCAGCAGGAGCTGGATGTCGACGACGACGACCTGGCCCTGGATGCGCTCATCCCCGATTCTGCGAACCAGCCCTACGACATGCGCACCGTGGTCGAGCAGATCGTGGACGACGCACACTTCCTCGAGATGCAGGCGCTCTACGCACCCAACGTGATGATCGGCTACGGCCGCGTGGAAGGGCACACCGTAGGGATCGTGGCCAACCAGCCGCTGCAGTTCGCCGGCACGCTGGACATCGCGGCGTCGGAGAAGGCCGCCCGCTTTGTCCGCCACTGCGACGCCTTCAACATCCCCATCATCACCCTCGTTGACGTTCCGGGGTTCCTGCCCGGAAAAGACCAGGAATTCCAGGGCATCATCCGCCGCGGCGCCAAGCTGCTCTACGCCTACGCCGAAGCCACCGTCCCGAAACTGACCGTCATTACCCGCAAGGCATATGGCGGCGCCTACATTGTGATGGGTTCCAAGAAGCTCGGGGCGGACCTGAACCTGGCCTGGCCCACGGCCCAGATCGGCGTTATGGGCGCGCAGGGCGCCGTCAACATCCTTTACCGCCGCGATCTCGCATCCGTGGCGGAGGCCGGCGGAGATGTTGAGGCCCGGCGCGCCGAAGTCATCAAGCAGTACGAGGAGGAACTCCTCAACCCCTACCAGGCAGCGGAACTGGGCTACGTGGACGCGGTCATCGCGCCGTCCGAAACCCGGCCTCAGATCATCAGGGGGCTGCGGGCGCTCCGCGACAAACGCGCCAGCCTGCCCACCAAAAAGCACGGGAACATCCCGCTGTGAGTGCGGACAATCCGGTGGTTGAACCTGCCGAAGCCCTCATTTCCATCGTGAAGGGCCAACCTTCCGCCGAGGAACTGGCCGCACTGACCGCCGTCGTGCTTTCCCTCGGAGGCCAGGAGGCTGCCGAAGACCGCAAGCCCACGGTCCGGCACTGGGTGCGCCGGCAGCAGCTGCGGCTGGCACCCACCCCCGGCCCGGGAGCGTGGAAGCGCAGCCGCGGCTAACGTCCCCACCGCCTCCCTAACCTCGCTTCGCTCGGCCAGGGAACCCTCGGCGGCGGAGGCCCCTGCACAGTTTCATAACCGGGAAGGCCCGGTTAGTCTCGTGGGGTGACTACCGAAACTGCCCCTGCCGCCCGCCCGCGCACCGCCATCGACGCCGTGGCGGATGAATACACCGACACGCTCATCCGGCTCAACCCGTCCTTCGCCACCACGCTCGGCCTGCCGGGACACGAGACGGAATACCAGGACTACTCCCCCGCCGGCATTGCACGGTTCGCCGCCGAAGCGGGGAGGACGCTCGAGGCCCTGAAGGGACTGGAACCCGGGGATGAGGTGGACGCCGTCACGCTGGACGCGATGCGTGAGCGGCTGGGCCTGCAGCTGGAGATCCACGAGTCCGGCTGGGACGAAGCCGACCTGAACAACATCGCTTCCCCGGCCCAGGACATCCGCGCCATCTTCGACCTTATGCCCACGGCCACCGGCCAGGACTGGGAACACATCGCCGGCCGTGCCCTGAACGTTCCCGGTGCCGTCGACGGCTACATTGCGTCCCTCCGCAAGGCTCGTGACGCCGGGCGCGTTTCAGCGCGCCGCCAGGTCAGCATCGTCATTGAGCAGGCCACCAAGTACGCCGCAGAGGACGGATTCTTCGCCAAACTGGCCGCCGGGGCCACGACGGCCGACGGTCCGCTGGAGGGGGACGTGCAGGGAAAGCTCGACGCCGGGGCTGCCGCCGCACGGAGTGCCTACACCCGCCTCGCCGACTTCCTCCGAACGGAGCTCCTGCCCGCGGCCCCGGAGAAGGACGCCGTAGGAAGGGAACGCTACGCGCTCGCCTCCCGCTCGTTCCTCGGCGCCACCGTTGACCTGGAGGAGACCTACGCCTGGGGTGTGCAGGAACTGGACCGGCTGATTGCCGAGCAGGAGCAGGTGGCAGAGACCATCAGGCCAGGTGCCGGCATCGCCGAAGCCAAGGAGATACTCAACAACGACCCCGCCCGCCAGATCAAAGGCACTGATGCCCTCAAAGCCTGGATGCAGGAACTCTCAGACAAGGCAGTCGCCGACCTCGCCGGTGTGCACTTCGACATCCCTGACGTGATGAAAAAGCTCGAGTGCCTGATCGCACCGACCGACGAAGGCGGCATCTACTACACCGGACCGTCCGATGATTTCAGCCGCCCCGGCCGGATGTGGTGGTCCGTCCCCGCGGGCGAGGACACTTTCACCACCTGGGCCGAAACCACCACCGTTTTCCACGAAGGCGTCCCCGGACACCACCTTCAGGTGGCCACTGCAACGTACCGCCGGGAACTCCTGAATAACTGGCGCCGCAACGTCTGCTGGACCTCAGGCCACGGGGAAGGCTGGGCACTCTATGCCGAGAAGCTCATGCAGGAACTCGGCTACCTCTCCGATCCAGGCGACCACATGGGCATGCTGGACATGCAGCGGATGCGCGCCGCCCGGGTGGTCTTCGATATCGGCGTCCATCTGGAACTCGCCATCCCGGAACGGTGGGGCACCGGGACCTGGACGCCGGAGGCGGGCTACGACTTCCTGAAGGAAAACCTGCCCATCAGCGAGGGACAGCTCAAATTCGAGTTCACCCGCTATCTCGGCTGGCCCGGCCAGGCCCCGTCCTACAAAGTGGGCCAGCGGCTCTGGGAGCAGATCCGCGCCGAACTGGAAACCCGTCCGGACTTTGACCTGAAGACGTTCCACACGAGGGCCCTCAACGTCGGATCCGTTGGCCTCGATACCCTTCGGCGCGCGCTGCTCTCGTGAGTTCCGTCGGTACGCCCGAGATGTTTGCCACATCCGGTGTGGGAATAACTTCATAATTACCTGATGTGACGCCGGTTTTGCGGGGATTCCATGCTGTGGACGGCCGTTTGCCGCCGTAATACTTCTCAACATCCGTTCGCCGTGGTATGCGGGTGCCGCCTAGCGTGTTCGGGTGAGCACTCAAACCCGCACCCCCGAATCCGCAGGAAAGACCGGCTTCCAGCTGCCCAAATGGGCTGGCTCGTTCGGCTTCCAGATCATCGCCGCCCTCATCGTGGGCCTGGGCCTCGGCCTGCTGGCCAAGTACACCGGCAGCACGAAGGCCGCCCCCAATGGCCTGGGCGCCACGTTGCAGACCATCGGTTCCAGCTATGTCTCCCTCCTGCAGACCGCAGTGGTGCCGCTGATCTTCACCGCCGTGGTGAGCTCGATCTCCAACCTCCGCCAGGTCTCCAACGCCGCCAAGCTGGCCTGGAACACCCTGCTGTGGTTCGCCATCACGTCCCTGGTGGCGGTGCTGATCGGCATCGGACTGGGTGTCCTGCTTCAGCCGGGCGCCAACACGGGCATCACCGAGGAAGCCAAGTACAGCGGCAAGTCCGGCGACTGGTGGTCCTTCCTGGTGGGTCTCTTCCCCAAGAACTTCCTGGGCCTGGGCGCCAGCTCAACCGTGACGGAAAGCGCCAACGCAGCCACGACCGTCAGCACCTCGGTCAGCTTCAACGTGCTGCAGATCCTGGTGATCGCCATCGCCGTCGGCGTTGCTGCCCTGAAGGTCGGCAAAGCAGCTGAGCCGTTCCTGAAACTTAACGCCTCCGCCCTCGCCGTCATCCAGAAGGTGCTGTGGTGGATCATCCGCATCGCTCCGCTCGGCACGGTAGGCCTCATCGGCAACGCCGTGGCTGTTTACGGCTGGGACACCATCGGATCGCTCGGCAAGTTCACCTTCGCCATCTACGTTGGCCTGGCACTTGTCCTCTTTGTGGTCTACCCGGTGTTGGTCCGCACGCACGGACTGTCCGTCAAGCAGTACTTCTCCGGTGTCTGGCCCGCCGTGCAGCTGGCCTTCGTCTCCCGTTCCTCGGTTGGCACGCTGCCGCTGACACAACGGGTCACCGAACGCAGCCTCGGCGTGCCCCGCGCCTACGCTTCCTTCGCCGTACCCCTGGGCGCCACCACCAAGATGGACGGCTGCGCCGCCATTTACCCGGCCATTTCCGCCATCTTCGTGGCCCAGTTCTTCGGCATCCAGCTGGACTTCAGCCAGTACCTGCTGATCGCCCTTGTCTCCGTGCTCGGTTCGGCCGCGACCGCCGGCACCACCGGCGCCGTGGTAATGCTCACCCTGACGCTCTCCACGCTGGGACTGCCGCTGGCCGGCGTCGGACTCCTGCTGGCCATCGACCCGATCCTGGATATGGGCCGCACTGCGGTCAACGTGGCCGGACAGGCCCTCGTCCCCACCATCGTGGCCAAGCGGCAGGGCATCCTGGACGAGGCGCTGTACAACGCGCCGCGCAACGGTGACCCGTTCAGCGACGAAGTCGACAACACAGTCGTCGACCCCGCCGCCGCGTCCCCCTCGGCTGCCGCTGCTCCC
>DATCVX010000423.1:0-5165 GCA_036566705.1 Arthrobacter sp.
CAACGGGCCGCTCCCCGAGACGTCCCGCAGCCGCGTGCCGCCCACGACCGTTCCGCCCCGGCTGCGGAGGTCCGCCAGCAGGGTGTCCAGCACGTCCATGGGATTGATCTGGGCCTGGCCGGCCATGCGCAAGGCGCCTTGCACTGCGAAAGGCAGGCCCGCGTCGCCCGTGTAGTCAACGTTCAGGCCTGCGGTGGCCGCGGCGGTGAGTTCTTCGCGGATCCGTTCCATGCCCTGGCCCGTGGTGGCGTAGGTGTAGGCGTCCCGGCGCTGGAACGGCACGCCGTGGTCATCGAGGTAGCGCAGCAGCCAGGCCTGGCCCTCCCGGTTGGCCTCCACGTAGGCCCGGACCTGCTTCGCCGAATACTGGCGGGCCAGCGCGGAGAGCACCGTTCCCTGCAGGAGGCTGACCTTGGCCGTGGTGTTGCCGGTGGTGACAGCGCCAGGGTGCCGGGCCTCCAGCACGAGGACTTTCTGCCCGGACCTGGCGAGCAATAACGCGGAGACGAGTCCCGTCAGCCCCGCCCCGGCAACCACGGTGTCGTACCTGCTGCCGGGCTGGAAGGGGTCGGAACTGAAGGATTGTTCGCGGTCCAACCAAATCGACGCCATCCAAGCCCACCCTGCCTCCGCTGTGACGGCCGTTCAACGCGGCCACTGCCGGGACCCGGAAACAGGCCGGATCCCCGACAATGATCAGTGTACTTAGGATGGCGTGGTTTGGGGCGGCTAGGAAGCCTGGAAGGCCCCGATGGTCAGCAGCCCGATGGCTGCGTTGCTGCAGGCCTGCGTGGGCTGTGCCAGGAACAGGGATGCCGTGTCTTCGGGGGGATAGATGCGGTATCCGGCGGCAGGAACGATGGTGCAGTCGGGGTAGTTGCCTGCCTGGGTGTAGCGCAGGATTGCCGCGCCGGCCTGGCCGGGGGCCAGCAGGACGTCCACCGCGGGCGTGGTCTCATCGCGCTTTGCGGGTGCTCCGATGGGCGCTCCGTTGGCGTCAGCAGCAAGGGAGACGCCGGGGAATCCTTTGAGGATGCACGGTTCGGCGCCTGTATTGGTCAGGGTCAGGGTCATGTAGACGCTGCCGGCAGCCCCGCCTCCGGTGGAATCGGTGGCGGCGGACAGGGTGGCCGCCTTGCAGAGTGAAGGCCCTGCCGCTGTGGGAGTGGCGCTCGACGGCGGCGCGGACGTGCCCGGCGCCGCTGAGGAAGTGGCGGGGGCGGCAGACGACATGCCGGGTTCCGTGGTTCCCTGCGCCTGCGGCTGGCTTGGACCGCAGGCGGTAAGCAGCAGTGCTGCCGCGGCAGCCGCCGTCGTAATGGCAAAGCCCTGTGACAAAAATTGAGACCTCATGGCTCAACCTTTGTGGCTGGTGTGACAGGAGTCAATGATGCCGGTGCGGGTGCCCCGATTTGATGCCCGGATCGTGATGATCCGGGGCATCAAATCGGGCCTACTGGCTGGACGGATCCCGCAGGAGGGCTACTGGCCGGGCGTCCCGGCTTCCTGCTTGCGCTTTGCCCCGCTGCGGGCCAGGGCAACGCCGCCCAGGGCGAGCCCGCCGACGCCCGCCGCCAGGCCGGCCCAGCTGCGCGCCTGGGCGCCGCTGTCCGTCACGGCGGCGGCCTGCCCGGTGGCGTGCGATGTGGAGTCTGCCGCGGTTTTTGCTGCCGCGCCGTGGCTGTCAGTGCTGGCTGCTTCGGTGATGGTGATAGACGGTGCCGGGGCCTTCAGCGAGTGCGCGTCCTGGCCGCCTTTGGCGATCTCCGACCAGTCGGTCTGGCCCGTTTCGCAGGTCTGGAGGGTAGGGAAATAGAGGGTTGTGCCGGCCGCGTCGGGCAGTTTCAGGGACAGCACCAGGGCGTCGCGGAGGTCGTGGGCGAGAGGCGCCTTTGCCGTGTAGACGATCTGGCTGGTGCGCTTGGTGACGGATGTTCCGTCGGCCAGTTTCCTGGGTTCGGCCAGCTGTTCCGTCACCTTCTCCACCGTCCAGTTGGGGTTGACAGTGGGCTGGGCGTCGTTGAGCTCGGCGGGCAGGGTGATGGCCACCTTGGTGGTGCCGGACTCCTCGCAGCCGTGCGGGATGCCGAAGGTCAGCAGGGCATACGAATTGGCGGCCGTTTTGTCCGGCGTGACGCCTACGTGTGCGGAAGCGCCCGTTGCGGCGGAAAGCAGCAGTACCGCGGCTCCGGCTGCGGCGCCGGCAGTGGTGAGGGTACGGCGAAGGGTGGTGTTCATGGGATTGCCTTTCGGACGCACGCGCGGAATCGGGCGTGCGGAAGTACGGGTGGGGGCCCGTCAGCTGGAGAGCCGGTGCGGGCAGAATCAGGGAAGCACGACGGCGGAAGGCGGGCCGCGCCGGCTGTCTTGCCTGAGGTTCCGCCAGGGACGGAACGGGGAAACCGGCGGCAGGCAAGGCACCGCCGGTGCCGCGCCGGCGTCGGGCGCTACTGCTTCCGGAAGGTGGACCAGCGGCCTGAGCCACGCGGCGAGCGCCCAGAGCGCGTCTTCGCCTTTGGCGAGGACCAGGGCGCACGCTGCCGTGGCCGCGATGTGCGCGACGAGCATGATGGTGCCGGCCGCGGTGTCGGGGCCATGCAGGTGCGAAGCGGCTCCGATGACGGGGGCCGCCGCACCGGAGAGGTGGTGGACGTCGGCCGATGCCGCGCCGGTGGCTACGGCGCCCGCTGCAAGGCCCGGGGCGCTGAAGGCCGTGAACACCTCGTGGAGCGCAAACTGTCCGGCCCCCAGAAGGGCCGTCATGGCAGCCACATTGAGCTTGAGGCGGGTGGCCGTCGTGGCGGCCAGGCCGGTCAGCGCGAGCACGGCCAGCAGGATCCCCGGGGCGGGGAGGACCCCGCCGCCCAGCACGTGGGCGCCGGCCGCGAGGGTCAGGATGCCCGCGGACACGGCGGCGGCGCGAACGAAGTGGAAAGGGGTCCGGGCATGGTGCATTCGCACGGATCCTCCCTCGTTGCGCTTTGTGTCTGCCGGCGCTAATTAGCTGCCGGACGCCGCTGACTGGGCGCGGCCTTCCGATTCTACCGGTGCTTCGGTGCGCCCGCAGAGCTGCGGATGGGGATTACGTTGGCCGGAAAATCGCCGTCGTCGTATTCATCGCCGGCGTAGGAGAGGAGTTCCTGGCCTTCGATGATCTTCAGTGCCGAGGCAACGCATTGAACGGCTACCTTGGCCACACGGTAGCTTGTGTCGGCTTCCACAATGCCGAGTTTTGCCAGGGCGGCGAGTTTGTTCCTGGCACGCAGGGCCAAGTAGGAATAGTGGGGGTCTTCATGGTCAGCGGCGAGCTGTTCGAGCTGGGCCACGGGCATCGGGTTTACGTCTGTGCCCCGGGCCAGGACGATCAGCAAAAGGGGGTCCATGTCCTCCGGGCTCCACGGCTCGTCGGGGTTGCCGACGTTCGCGAGCAGGAGGCAAAGGGTCAGCTTCCGCCTGGTCCGGACCCTCTCGCCGGCGTCGGTGCTGTTCCAGGAGCCAATCTCGGGGCCAACCACGGCACGGGTTGAACGCAGGGTAAGCAGGCCCGCACGCACCAAGGCTGCCCAGGCGTCGCCCAGCAGCGGAACGTCGTACATGGTGCCCACTTCGAGCGGCGCATCCTGGTCATCGTTCACGCCGTCGGGGTCCGCGGGCTTGCCCGCTCCACGTTTTCCGCGGGCGTTGACTCCGACGGCAGCGGCGGCCGCCTCAATGTCCTTCAGCCGCAGTGCGCCGGTTGTGGTCACGTCCTTGCCTTCACCGATCCAGCCAAGGAGCGAAGAGGCGTGCTGGATCAGGGGCAGGGCGTTGAACGCTGTGTCCTGCTCCTCGGTACTGAGGTGAGGAACGTCGATGGGCCTGCCGCCCGGGGCGTCCTCCGGCCCGCCGGGAGTGGCGAGAAAAGACTGCAGTTCCTCGTACGCGGCTTCCGTCCCGCTCCAGCGGCCGGATTGGTCCAGGAATTCGACATAGACGGCGAGGGCGCCGAAGATGTCGTCCACGGCGTCTGCGATCTCATCTTCCTCCAGTGCCGCCAGGATGGTCTCGGCCGCCGCGTCCACGCCGTCGATGTCAAAGGCAGTGGCTGAGCTGGAACCCTGGAGTGCATGCTGGGTTGTCAGGAGGAGCTTGACCAGTTCGAGGATTTCCACGGCATCGGACGCGTCAGCCCCGTCCGTTTCCACCCACTGGACGAACTCCATGGTCAGGGAATCCACCACGCGATGGTTCAGGACGAGTTGCAGGGGCATCTTGGGGGCCGACGGAACGGACCTCAGATGCCCCTTGCCCTTTGATTTGCCACTCTTCTTAGCCATGGATTCTCCTCCAGTCTCTGCGGACGATCGCCCCGGGTTTCGCTCCCCGGAACGGCCGCCGATGTATCGAGCTTACAAAGCAGGGCTGCCGGCGAGGAGTTCGGCCAGGACATCCGCCGCGGACTCGTGCCGGATCAGGGATGCGGCCTGGCCGGCCCACAGTGACATGAGTTCCGTGTTTCCCTGCGCTGCTGCCTGCGGGCGGAAGCGGCCGGTAAGCCAGTTCTGCGCGGGGAACGGGGCGATTCCGCCGGCTTTCGAGAGTTCGGTGAGTTCGGCGATGATGCGGTTGGGAATGCCGCGGGCCAGCCGCCCGCTGAGGGTCCGGGTGAGGACGGTTTCGCCGGCGGCGGGGCTGTGGAGGACGGTGCGGTACTCCGGAACCGCGGCCGACTCCCGGGTGGCCAGGAACGCCGAACCAACCTGCACCCCGTCCGCACCAAGTGCCAGGGCGGCGGCGTACCCGCGGCGGTCAACGATGCCGCCGGCGGCGATCACCGGAATGCCGACGGCGTCCCGCACCTGCGGGACCAGCGCGAACGTTCCAACCAGGGACTGTTCCGCGGGCTTGAGGAAGGAAACGCGGTGGCCGCCGGATTCCATGCCGCTGGCAACCACGGCATCCACGCCGCCGGCCTCCAGGGCAACGGCCTCCGCCACAGTGGTCGCGGTGCCCACCACCACGATTCCGCGCCGGTGTGCCTCCTCAACGAGTTCCGTGGAGGGCACGCCAAACACAAAACTCACGACGGCGGGACGCGCCTCCAGCGTTGCCTCCACCTGCTCGTCATAGTCGGGCAGGTAGCGGTCCGGCATTGCAGGGAGCGGCAGGCCCACTTCGTCGAAGTA
>DATCVX010000424.1:0-5633 GCA_036566705.1 Arthrobacter sp.
GCAGCAGCTGACAGCTACAACGTCCACGAGGTGGGGGATAACCCCACCATGCGGACCGTTGACAATTTCCGCGCGCTGAACTCCGGCACGCAGGATGCGGAACTGGTCCGGGAGATCGCGACGGCGGACATCGTCACCACCGCGGTGGGGCCGCACATCCTCAAGTTCGTGGCGCCCGCCATCACCAGGGGCATTGCGTCGCGGGAAGCCGGGCTGGCGCCGCTGCAGGTCATGGCCTGCGAGAACGCCATCAACGCCACGGACATCCTGCGCGCGGAAGTCGCCGGGCTCTGGGACGAGGCTGCGGGCTCACTGGACGCCGCAGCAGTGTTCGCGAACACCGCCGTGGACCGGATCGTGCCCAACCAGGAGCCCGGACAGGGCCTGGACGTCACGGTGGAGACGTTCTACGAATGGGTCATCGACCGGACGGCCTTTGCCGGCGCGGCGCCGGTGATCCCGGGGGCAACGTTCGTGGATGAGCTCTCGCCCTACATCGAACGGAAGCTGTTCACGGTCAACACGGGGCACGCCTCCGCTGCCTACTTGGGTTTTGAGGCCGGGCTGGAGAAGATCTCCGACGCCATGGCCGACCAGGACGTGGCGGAGGACGTCCGCGCTGTCCTGGAGGAAACCAAGCAGCTCCTGGTGGCCAAGCACGGGTTCAGCAATGACGAGCAGGAAGCCTACGTCCAGAAGATCCTGGTCCGGTTCTCCAACCCGCACCTGCCGGACACCGTGAACCGGGTGGGACGCGCCCCGCTGCGCAAGCTCAGCCGGCACGAACGGTTCATCGGCCCGGCCGCCGAGCTCGCCGAGCGCGGGATTGTGCCCGAGGCGCTCCTGGGTGCAATCGCCGCTGCGCTGCGCTTCACCGACCCGGCCGACGCCGAGGCCACCGAACTCGCACAGATCCTGGCATCCTCCTCACCGGCCGACGCCACGGCCCGGATTACCGGCCTGGCTTCGGATCATCCGCTGTTCGATGCCGTGTCCACCCTCGTGGAGGAGCGCCAGGCGGAAGGCGCGAAGGCCCCCGCCTGACCCCCCGCCCGGGACGCTCTCTCACTTAACGCAGGTTTTCCGGAAACCCTCTCGCAGATCCTGCAGGTTTTCCGGGAACCCTCCTGCAATCACGACGCCGGCACTCACCCGAGTGCCGGCGTCGTGCTTCCGCTGTGGCTGGGACGGCGGCCTAGTCCTGCGGCGGCTGCCGGTCGGCGGAAGAGACCGCGCCCGCCTGATGAGGTGAAAGAGGGTTCTGCCTAAAGCCACAGAAAGTGATAGAGCGTTGGGCGGTGCTCGATCAGGCGGACGATGAGACCGAGGAGGTTTCGGCGTCGGCCATTGCCTTCCATTCAGCCACCCGTGCCTGGTGCAGCGGTGACTTCCGGACCACGGCGTACGCCACGCCCAGGACGGCGAACCAGGCGGGCGTGACCAGCAGGGCTGTGAGGGTGTCCGGCTGCGTGGTGAGGGCCCAGAGGAGGAAGGCAAAGAACGCGAAAACCACCCACACCATGGGAATGCCGCCGGGCATCTTGAACGTGGAGTCCTTGTGCAGCTGGGGCCGGCGCTTCCGGAACGCCAGGTAGCTGGCCAGGATGATGGACCAGACGAACATAAAGCAGACCGCGGACACGGTGGTGACCATATCGAAGGCCACGCCCACGTCCTTGCCCGCGTAGAGCAGGGCCACGCCGGCGAGCAGCAGCACGCAGGACAGGAAGAGGGCGTTCTGCGGGACCTTGCGGCTGGAGAGGCGGCCGAAGAGCTTGGGGGCGTCGCCGTCGTTGGCCAGGCCGAAGACCATGCGCGAGGTGGAGTAAATGCCTGAGTTGGCGGACGACATCGCGGACGTCAGCACCACCAGGTTGACCACCATCGCGGCCATGCCGAGGCCCGCCAGCGAGAACATGCCGATAAACGGGCTGTGGCCGGCCTGGAACTCGGTCCACGGGGTGACGGACATGAGGATGATCAGTGCGCCTACGTAGAACAGCATGACGCGCAGGGGAATGGCGTTGATGGCCCGGGGCAGGTTGTGCTCCGGGTTCTTGGTTTCGGCGGCGGCGGTGCCCACCAGTTCGATGCCCACAAACGCGAACACGGCGATCTGGAAGCCGGCCACGAAGCCCATGAACTCCTTGGGGAAGAACCCGCCGTGGCTCCACAGGTTGGCGAAGCTTGCGGTGCCGGCGTCCGACGTGAAGCCGGTGAAGATCATGACCAGGCCCACCACGATCAGCGCCACGATGGCCACGATCTTGATAAGGGCGAACCAGAACTCGGTCTCACCGAAGGCCTTCACGGTGGGCAGGTTCAGGAGCAGCAGGATCACGATCGTGGCGATGCCTGGGATCCAGAGCTGGATTCCGGGCCACAGCTCGTTGGCGTACCCGGCGATCGCGATCACGTCGGCCACGCCCGTCACCACCCAGCAGAACCAGTAGGTCCAGCCGGTGAAGAAGCCCGCCCAGGGACCCAGCAGGTCACCGGCGAAGTCGCTGAAGGACTTGTAGTTCAGGTTGGACAGCAGCAGCTGCCCCATGGCCCGCATCACGAAAAACAGCATGAAGCCGATGATCATGTACACAAAGATCACGGACGGCCCCGCCACCGAGATGGTCTTGCCGGAGCCCATGAACAGGCCGGTGCCGATCGCACCGCCGATGGCCAGAAGCTGGATGTGCCGGTTGCTCAGCGAACGTGAAAGGTGGGGCTCGCTGTCCCGGCTGGAGGCAGTTCGCTGCCCCGTGGTTGTCTGCTCAGACATGTGCAAAATCCTTCGAGTGGTCCGCCGGATTGGGTGACGGCGGTTACAAAATCAGCTTTTCCACCGTACACGCACGCCTGCAGGGCTGTGGAATGCTGGTGGGGTGACCCGGAACCCAGGTGCCCTGCCCCCTTTGCTGACTGCCGACGTCGACGGCGGGACCTTCCGTCTCCGCCTCGCCTCGCCCGCCGATCTGCCAATCATCGTGGGCCTGCTTGCCGACGATTCGCTGGGTGCCGGCCGCGAACGCAGCGGGGATATGGCACCTTATGAGCTGGCCTTTGCAGCGATCGACGCCGACCCGTCCCATCTTCTGGTGGTGGGTGATTTGGTGCCTCCCGGGGCAGTGAACGGTCCCGTGGTTGCCACGTTCCAGCTGAGTTTCCTGCCCGGCATCTCGCGGCACGGATCGTGGCGCTCGCAGATCGAGGGTGTGCGGGTGGCGGGCAGCCTTCGCGGCCAGGGCATTGGCAACGTGATGGTGCAGTGGGCCATCGATGAGTCCCGGCGCCGCGGCTGCACAATGATGCAGCTGACCACCCACAAATCCCGGACCGAGGCCCACCGGTTCTATGAGAGGCTCGGGTTTGATGCCAGCCATGAGGGCATGAAGCTCACGCTCTGACCTTTGACCGTTAGGTAGCCTAACTGTTAGGCTACCTAACGATGACGACTCAAGATAATGACGCACTTCAGGCCCTTGCAAGCGATTTCCGCGAGGCCCTCCGCCACAGTGTCTACCTTGTCCGGCGGCTCGACTCCGACGGCGAACTCAGCGCAGCCCAGCTCAGCACACTGAAAATGTTGCTGGACGACGGCGTCCGGGTGGGGGAGATCGCGCGGAACCTGGGCGTCAGGGTGCCCAGCGCAACGGAGCAGATCATCAAGCTGGAGCGGGCAGGCCTTGTCCGGCGCGAACCTGACCCCAAGGACTCGCGGGCCGTCCGTGTGGTGCTCACCGCCGATGGCCGGGCCGCCGTCGCTGCCGCCGACAAGAACCGCAACGCTGTGATGGCGGGCATCCTCAGCTCCCTCAGCGACGCTGACCGCGCCGCCCTGGCGGCCGCCCTGCCCGTCATCGACAAAATCAACGCCACCATCCAGAACTGATTCAGCACTCACTTAGGAGCATCCTCCATGAACGGCCAGCTCGCAGAGACACTGCCGGCAGAAGCAACCCTCGAGGCTGAAAAGGCCTCCCTGCTCAGGCAGCCCAAAGCCGTATGGGCCACGGCCCTGGCGGCCGTGTTCGCCTTTATGGGAATCGGGCTGGTGGATCCCATCCTGCCCGCGATCGCAGTGAACCTGGACGCGACCCCCAGCGAGGTGTCCCTGCTCTTCACCAGCTACTTCCTGGTGACGGCGGTGGCCATGCTGATCACCGGATTCGTCTCCTCGCGCATCGGCGGCAAGAAAACGCTCCTGATTGGCCTGGCAGTCATTGTCGTCTTCGCCTCGCTCTCCGGGTTGTCGGGCAGCGTCGACCAGCTCGTAGGGTTCCGCGCCGGCTGGGGCCTGGGCAATGCCCTGTTTGTGGCCACCGCCCTGGCGGTCATTGTGGGCGTGGCCAGCGGCGGGGCCGGCACGGCGATCATCCTGTATGAGGCAGCGCTGGGGCTGGGCATCTCCCTCGGCCCGCTCCTGGGTGCCCTGCTGGGCGGCTGGCAGTGGCGCGCACCGTTCTTCGGAACCGCCGCGCTTATGGCCGCGGCCTTTGTGGCCCTCCTGGTGCTGCTTCCCAAAACTGCGCTCCCCGCACGCAAGATCCGGCTGCGGGACCCGCTGCTGGCGCTGGCGCACCGGGGATTGCGGACCACCGCAGCCAGCGGGCTGTTCTACAACTACGGCTTTTTCACCATCCTCGCCTTCACGCCGTTCATCCTCGGCATGGATGCCTACGGGATCGGCGGGGTGTTCTTCGGCTGGGGCGTTGCCGTGGCGGTCTTCTCCGTGTTTGTGGCGCCCGTTCTGCAGAACCGTTTCGGGGCCGTCCGGGTCATGGCCGGAACCCTCCTGGCCCTGATGCTGGACCTGATCGGGCTGGGACTGGCCGCGGGGCACTCGGTCCCCGCCGTCGTCGTTCTGGTGATTGTGTCCGGGGCGCTGCTGGGCATCAACAACACCATCTACACCGAGCTGGCCATGGGTGTTTCTGACTCGCCGCGGCCCGTGGCCTCAGCAGGCTACAACTTTGTACGCTGGATGGGCGGCGCGCTGGCCCCGTTTGCCGCGGCGCAGCTGGGTGAGCATTTCGGTCCGCAGGTCCCCTTCTTTGCCGGGGCGCTGGCGATGGTGGCTGCCATCGGCATTGCGCTGGGTGGCCGGAAGTACCTGGCAGCGCACGAGCCGCACCTCGTGTAACGGGGCGCAGTGCCGCCGGAACAGCAAACCCTCCTTCACACCATCGTGTGAAGGAGGGTTTGCCGTTTCTCGGCAGAAAGTGAAAGAGGGTCCGGTAAAAACCTGCAGAAAGTGAGAGAGGGTCGGGTCAGGCGGCGGAGCCCTTGCGCACGAACAGCGTCTCGGCCTGCTCCAGGGACATGCCGTTGGTCTCCGGCACCTTGAACATCACAAAGAAGAACGACGCCGCCGCGAACAATGCGTACATGGCATACGTCAGGGGCAGGGAAGCTGCAGCCATCACGGGGAAGCTGAGCGTGATGGCGAAGTTGGCAACCCACTGCGCGGCGGCGGCCAGGCCCAGGGCGCGGGCCCGGATCCGTGACGGGAAGATCTCTCCGAGCAGCACCCAGACCAGCGGGCCCCAGGACGCGCCGAAGCTGATCACAAAGATGTTGGCTGCAACCAGGGCCACCGGACCCCACGCGCCGGGCAGGGAGATCTCGGAGCCTGAGCC
>DATCVX010000425.1:0-5261 GCA_036566705.1 Arthrobacter sp.
TCATTCTCCCGATGTCCGTGGCGCGCCACTTCAACGTCAAGGACACCGTTGCCAGGCGCCTGACCGGTGCCCCCGCCACGGAAATCGCGGTGGCGTGGCCGAGCGACTCCACGGATGAAATCATCGAGGAATTCATCGGCATAGTCCGTGGCCGGACGGCGCAAAGCTCCCGGCAGCCGTCAGCCCAGCAGGAGAAGCCCAAGAAGGAACCGAAGCCGGACCGGCGGGGGCCTGCCGTCAAGAAACCGAAGGTGGCCCAGCGCTACGCCCCCAACCCCGACAAGGGCCGCGGCAAGGGATCGCGGAAAAAGGGCAAGCGCTAGGTTCGAAATGGCTCAGTCGTCGTAGGTGTTGGCGATGTAGACGTCACAGGGGGCGTTGTGTGCCACGCTGTTGGCCACGCTGCCCAGGACCCGGCCAATGCCGCGCATCCTCCTGTTGCCCACCACAATCATGGTGGCATCCAGGCGGGTTGCTTCTTTGATGAGGGCCTCGGCCGGCTTGCCGCGGGTGGCCGAAAAAGTTACGTTCAGCGGCTGCCCGGCTGAGCCGGCAAGCTTCCTGGCGACGCGTTCGGCGCTGTCGGCCTCGGAGATGACGATCTGGTCCGTGCCGCGGCCGATAACCTCCGCCCGCTCACTCTCGAACGCGGTCACAACGTGCAGCGAGGCTCCCAGGGCCGCCGCCAGGTCCCGTGCGCATTCGGCGGCTTTGCTGGCCGTTTCGCTGCTGTCGACTCCAACGACGATGACTCCACCCATGTTGCTGCTCCTTCGTTTGCTGAAACCAGCAGTCGTCCACCGCTGGACGCTGCGGGCGCCGGACACCGGCAGCTTCAACGAGGATACAGAGGGTTAGGAGCGGCCGCATGCGAGGCGAGGAATAATAAGCATACTTGCAATCGGCATGGTAAGCATGCTTATGGTGGGGGTGGAAGTAATGCACCACTCGAGGTGAATTACGCCCGATCCGCCATCCACAGGAGGCAGCGGCCGATGACCAGCAATCTTGATCCAGATGCCCGGAACAGCTACCGCCTGCTGACGCTCGCCGCACGGATGGTCCAGCGCCGGCACGATGACGCGCTCGCGCCGCTGGGCCTGACCCGCGCCGCCGTCATAGCCCTCGAGGGGCTTGCTGCCGGCCCCCTTAACCAGGAGCAATTGGCGGAGGTGGTCCACGTGCAGAGCCAGACCCTCGGACGTGTCCTGCTCCGGCTTGAGGGAACGGGCCACATTACGCGGACGCGGCAGACAGTTGACCGGAGGCAGTTCCGGGTGGAGCTCACCGACGCGGGCGCTGCCGCCCTGGCTGCCGCGGGGCAGGCCGAAATCCGCGCCTATCCGCAGGATCCGGCCATCGGCTGGAAGGTCCTCCAGGAGGAACTGGCCAAGCTGGTGCGTTCCCTGCCGGGCCCGAACCCGGACTCCGCCGTCGTGCCGTTCCCGGAGTCGGACGACCGACGCGCCCGCCATGCCGGAGATCCGTCCGCCAAACTCCATGGAGTGGACAACATCGACAACTGGCGCGGATGACCAGCACCGCGCGCATTAATTAGGCGGGGCAGGTAATTAGGCGGGGCAGGCTGCCTTCAGGGCATTGACTGACTCGGCGGGAACCTGGTCGCCGGCCTCGGCGATCTGGCCCAGCGGTGTCGTGATCTCGGCGGGGACGCCGGCTGTTTCGGCGGCTGCTACGAGCCCGCCGAGCGCCGCCTTGTCCTCCACACTGACCAGGCCGTCCTGGATCACGGCGCAGACCTGCCTGGTCACCTCATCGGCCGCGGCGGTGGCGACCTTGGAGGCGGCGTCGCTGGCCGCCGTTTCGGCGGCCTCCTGCACGGAGCCGCAGCCGCCGAGGACGAGCATCAGGGGGACGGCGGACAGGGCGGCAAGGCAGCGTTTCATGGTTCCAGCCTAACGGTCCTGAGATTTCATCTGATTCAACATCGTTGGATTGTTGAACAATTTAGGGTTTTAGGGCATTCTTGGTAGAGCACACCCATGAGATGAGGATCACAATGGCAAGCATCGACCTGAACAGTGACGTAGGCGAATCATTCGGGCGCTGGACGCTCGGCGATGATTCGGCCATCTTCCGCTCCGTCAGCAGCGCCAACGTGGCCTGCGGTTTCCATGCCGGGGATCCCAGTGTCATCAGGGCCACGTGCCGCGAGGCCGTTGCCGCCAACGTGGTCATCGGCGCGCACGTGGGCTACCGGGACCTTGCCGGCTTCGGCCGCCGCTTCCTGGACATCAGCCCCGGCGAACTCGCTGACGACGTCGTCTACCAACTCGGTGCCCTGCAGGCCCTTGCGGCTGCCGAGGGTGCCCGGGTCCGGTACGTGAAACCCCACGGCGGCCTCTACAACGCCATCGTCCACCACACCGCCCAGGCGCAGGCCGTGGTGGACGCCGTGAAATCCGTGGACCCGGGACTTCCTATCCTTGGCCTGCCGGGGTCCGAAGTGCTCCGGCTGGCCGAAGCCGCCGGGCTGCGGCCCGTCACGGAAGCCTTCGCGGACCGCGCTTACAACCCCGACGGCACCCTCGTGTCCCGCTCCCTGCCAGGCGCCGTGCTGGATGACCCGGCCCAGGTGGCCGAGCACGTGCTCCGGATGGCCACCGAATCATCCGTCCGCACCGTTGACGGCTCGGTCCTGAAGATCCAGGCCGATAGCATCTGCGTCCACGGCGACTCCCCGGGGGCCGTGGAAATGGCCACCGCCGTCAAGGACGCGCTTGCGGCCGCCGGCGTCACCATTTCGGCGTTCGCCTGAGCCGCGGCATGATCCCGATGGAAACAGCCACCAAACCCGCTGCCGCTGCCCGCGTGCTCGCCGTCCGGCCGGTAGGCACGACGGCGGTGCTCGCCGAACTGTCAGGGCTCCACGACGTGCTGGCCCTGCAGACCCTCCTCCTGGAGGAGCCGCTGCCCGGCCAGGTGGACGTTCTCGCCGCCGCCGAAACCGTGATGGTCAAGGCGGACTCACCCGCTGCAGCGCGCCGGATGGGTGCCCTGCTGCTGGGAATGGACCTGGCGGTCCACGCCCATTCCGAAGGCAAGCTGGTGCAGATCGATACCGTGTACGACGGCGAGGACCTCGCCGAAGTAGCGCGGCTCACCGGCCTCAGCGCCGAGGGCGTCATCGCCGCCCACACCGGACAGATCTGGACCGTGGCCTTCGGCGGATTCGCCCCGGGCTTCGGCTACATGGTGGGGGAGAACCAGGCGCTGGAAGTGCCGCGCCGGAGCTCGCCCCGCACGGCCGTCCCCGCAGGTTCCGTGGCACTGGCCGGCAACTACTCCGCCGTGTACCCGCGGAAGTCCCCTGGCGGCTGGCAGCTGATCGGCCGTACCGCGGCACACATGTGGGACCTCAGCCGCGAACAGCCGGCCCTGGCCGCACCGGGAGACCGCGTGCAGTTCCGTGCCGTGCGCGAACTAGTAGAGATCACAGGGTCCGCCGGGTCCCACACGAACACTGTGGACACCCACTCAGGTCTGCGGATCCTCTCGCCGGGACTGCAGAGCCTCATCCAGGACCTTGGCCGGCCAGGCCATGCCGGCCTGGGCGTCTCCTCCGCCGGAGCCCTGGACCGTTCCTCAGTGCGCCGCGCCAACCGGATCGTCGGCAACCAGCCGTCGGCCGCCGTCGTCGAATCCGTTGCCGGCGGGCTGCGCGTGCAGGCCGTGGGGGACCAGGTCCTGGCGGTCGCCGGCGGGCCGTCGGTGCTGACTGTGGTGACGCCGTCGGACGCTTCCCACATGGACGGCGACGACGACGGCGGGCAGCCGGAGCAGGTGCGCACTGTGCCCATGGCAACGGCGTTTGCCCTGCTCGACGGCGAGATCCTGACCATCGGGGCGCCGGAGCGCGGCTTCCGCAGCTACCTCGCGATCCGCGGCGGCGCGATGGCTGATGCGGTGCTGGGCAGCAGGTCCACGGACACGATGTCCGGGATCGGGCCCGCGCCGCTGGCCGCCGGGCAGCTGCTGGGCGCGGGCGTGGCCACGTCCTCCAACGTGGTTGGGAACCCCGAACTGCAGCCGGAGTTTCCGGACACGGGCGTCACGGTCCTGGACATCGTGCCCGGTCCGCGCGAGGACTGGTTCGACGCCGCCGCGCTGGAATCGCTCTGCAGCCAGGACTGGGCGGTGACGCCCCGCTCCAACCGGGTGGGCATGCGCCTGGACGGCCAGCCTCTGAGTCGGAGCCGGGAGGGGGAGCTGCCGAGCGAGGGAACCATGGCCGGCGCGCTCCAGATCCCGCCCGAAGGCCAGCCCGTGCTGTTCCTGGCCGACCACCCCATCACCGGCGGCTACCCGGTCATCGGCGTGGTGGTGGACCACCAGCTGGACCTGGCCGCCCAGGTTCCCATCGGCGGTTCCATCCGGTTCCGCTGGGCTCCCGGCTACGGGCTGCCCACCAGCTTTTCTTCCCCCGACGTTTCCCAGACAAAGTGAGCAACTGATGCGCAAGGTCCTGATCGCCAACCGCGGAGAAATCGCCGTCCGCATTGCCCGTGCCTGCGAGGACGCAGGCCTGGAATCCGTGGCCGTGTACGCGGACGTGGATGCCGATGCCATGCACGTGGCCGCCGCCAGCGAGGCCTACAGCCTGGGCGGGAACGCGCCGTCGGAAACCTACCTGGACATCCCCAAACTGCTGCAGGCGGCCGCGGATTCCGGCGCTGACGCCATCCATCCCGGCTATGGCTTCCTGTCCGAGAACGCCGGATTTGCCCAGGCGGTCCTGGACGCCGGACTGACCTGGATCGGCCCCACGCCCGAGGCCATCCGGCAGCTCGGCAACAAGATCACGGCGCGCGAGATCGCCGTCCGCGCCGGAGCCCCGTTGGTGGCCGGCAGCGACGGTCCGGTGGCCACGGCCGCCGAGGCCCGCGAATTCGCCGAACTGCACGGCCTGCCCATCGCCATCAAGGCGGCCTTCGGCGGCGGCGGACGCGGGCTGAAAGTGGTCCGCGAGATGGACCAGATCGAGGAATCCTTCGACTCGGCCGTCCGCGAAGCAGTGGTGGCCTTCGGCCGCGGCGAGTGCTTTGTGGAGCGCTACCTGGACCGGCCCCGGCACGTGGAGGCCCAGGTCCTGGCGGACAAGCACGGCAACGTGGTGGTGGTGGGAACCCGCGACTGCTCGCTGCAGCGCCGGCACCAGAAACTGGTGGAAGAGGCGCCCGCGCCCTTCCTGACCGAAGAGCAGACCCGGCAGATCTACGACGCCGCCAAGGCAGTCTGCC
>DATCVX010000426.1:0-15810 GCA_036566705.1 Arthrobacter sp.
ACGGAGGCGTACGACGGCGGGAGGCGGCCGTCGTCGTCCGCTTCCGCGGTGCCCGGTTTTGGCTGTCTCCGGTAGATTTGTGCGCATGGTTCCGGGACTTGCCGACATAGGCGCAGAGGGTATTCTGCTTGCCGGGGCAGGCCGCGCCATTTTGCTGCAGATCGCTAACCCGGCCGTGGGTCACGGTGTTGCCGAGCACAGCCGCTTCACGGAGCGCCCGCTCGACCGGCTGCGCGGAACCCTCACCTACGTCTACGCCATCGTCTACGGCACCAACGGGCAGGTGGCAGCCGTCCGCCGCCGGGTGAACCGGGCCCATGCGCCGGTCCGGCGGGACCCGGATGAAAGCTCCAAGGGGTACAACGCCTTTGATGCGGAGTCGCAGCTGTGGGTGGTGGCGACGCTCTATGACACGGCCGTTACCGTCTTCGAGCGTGTCTATGGACCGCTGGACGAGGAGACAGCCGACCTGATGTACCGCGACTACGCGAAGCTAGGGACAGCGTTGCAGCTCCCGGCCGAACTGTGGCCGGCGGACCGCGAGGCGTTCCGTGCTTACTGGAACGGGCGCGTGCAGTCGCTCCGGGCCGACGACGCCGCCGTGCGGATCGCGCACGGCCTCCTCCATCCGAGGACCGGCCCGCTCTGGTACCGCGCGGTCATGCCGTTCGCCCGCTTCCTGACCGCAGGCTTCCTTCCCGATCACCTCCGCCAGGGCTTTGGGCTGCCGTGGAGCGCAGGCCACGGGCGCCGGTTCGACCTCACCATGCGGTGCACCGCTGTGGTTTATCCCCGGCTGCCGCAAAGGATCCGGCACTGGTTCAAGAACTACTGCCTGGGCCAGCTCGACGCTGCGTAGCTGCGGCAGTGCCCGGCATGCGGTTAAGCGCGAATAGGACGCTCTCTCACTTCCTGCAGGAAAATCCCAAACGCTCTCTCACCGGGTGAAAAAGCGTTGGTCCAAAACCTGCAGGAAGTGAGAGAGCGTCCTGGGTCAGGGGGCGGGAGCGGGCTTTGATTCGCGGACCGTGGCCCGCGTGAAGCTTGCTCCCGTGTCCGGGAAGGACGGCACCTCTATCCGGGCGTGTTCGTGGACCTGTGTGACCGTCCGGCGGGTGTGCTCGGCAATCTCCTCCATGGTGGCGACCCACATGCCGTCCATTGCCTTTACGCGTTCAATCAGCTTCTCCAAAGCCACGGCCTTGGATGGGCGGCCGGAAATAAACGGATGGTTGGTCAGCACGAAGCAGCTTCCCTGGGCGTGGTGCGCCTCCGCCTCCAGGGTCCACATTTCCAGCACCTTGGCCGGGCTTTCGATGACTCCGCTGCCGGTGACGCCGGGGTAGAAGGCGTACTGCTCCCAGTCGTCCAAGGCCCAGTCAACCGGGATTTCCACAATGTCCCGGCTGTCGCCCGGGGCGACGCTGAAGCGGTAGGGGGCGTCGCCGTCGAGCAGGCTGGAATCGTAGAGGAATCCCCGGTCCGCGAGGAGGGCGGCCGAGTGCCAGTTCAGCTCCCACCAGGGTGCGCGGTAGCCCACGGGCTCCACCCCGGCGGCCTTGGCGAGCGCGGCGAGTCCGCGGTCGAGGTAGCGGGCCTCCGTGTCGGCGTCGATCCCCTGCATGTGCTCGTGCAGGTAGCCGTGGTGGGCCACTTCATGCCCGGCGTCCACGATGCGGCGGACCGTGTCCGGGTAGCACTCGGCCGTGAAGCCCGGGACGAAGAACGTGGCCCGGATGTCCTGCCGGTTGAGGATCTGCAGCAGCCGGGGGACGGCTACCTTCGGCCCGTACGACTGGTGGGTCATCAGGGACATCCTGCGGGTGCTCTTGGGGTCGTGGGCGATGGTGCAGGATTCGGCGTCGACATCGAAGGTGAAGGATGCTGCTGCCTGTTTGCCGTCTGGCCAGGCGATCGGGTGGGCTTCGTCCGGGAAGGCGAGGGGGTTCATGTCATGGTTCCTAATCGTTCAGAAGTCAGGATTCAGGCGTCAGGGGGTGCCGTGGTCAGAGTTCGGCGGGAGCGGCCTGCGGTCCTCCGACGCCGGCCAGGCCGGGCTCTGCTGAAGTGTGGCCGGCGGGGACGTTCAAAGCGCTGTCCAGGTATCTGCGGTGGACCTTCGGCCCCAGGACTGCGTAGCAGGCCGCGCTGGCAACTCCGCCGGCGAGCCACGACAGGTCCCATCCGCCCAGGGCCACGGCGATGGGGCCCTGCATTGCGGGAACAAGTCCGTACATAAACAGCCAGGTGGCGAAGATGCCGACCAGGAGGGAGATGACCCCTGCCCAGTTGACGCCCGGGAGGCGCTTGGTGCCGACGGCGTCGAAGAGCCGTGCCGGGTTGCCGGGCCAGCGCTTCTCGATCCAGAAGTAGTGGACCAGCATGACGCCGCCCCAGGCGGCCACCCAGGCGACGAGCCCGATGAGCCAGGCGTCGAGGACTGCTGCGAAGTCCTCCTGGAAGATGAAGAAGACGACGGCGGCGAGGGAGAAGACGCCGACGAACAGGTTGAGCTTGCGGCGGCTGATGGTGATGTCCAGCGACTGGGTGGCTACGGAGAACGTGTAGATGTTGAGGATGTTGGTGGCGATGGGGCCGTGCAGCACCATCAGGAGGACGGGCAGTGCCAGGACGCCGAAGTTCTGGACGATGAGTTTTCCGGGGTCGATTTCACCGCTGTTGGTGGCCAGGCTCGCACCGAGGATGCCAAGCCAGACGACGGGGATGAACTGGCCGAGGACGGAGGCCAGGTAGACCTTTTTCTTGGGGACTTCCGTACTTACGAACCTGGAGTAGTCGGCGGCGTAGGTGAACCAGGTGATGCCCCAGCCGATGCCGATGGCGGTCATCACGGCGCTCATGGCCGCGATCCGGTCCGAGCCTTCCAGGATGTTGCCCGCCGGGCCGGCGTAGGACCAGTTGATCTTCATGCCGAACCAAGCAACTGCCGACATCACGGCCAGGATGATGATGGTGGGCGGAACTGTCCACTTTTCGAAGGCGGCGATTGCTTTGTAGCCGAACCAGGCGATGGCTACCTGGGCGGCCATGATGGTGGTGGCGACACCGATTTTCCAGGCGTAGTTCTGGGCAGTTGGGTCCACCCAGCCGAGGGTGCCGAAGAGGGCCATCACCAGGTCCAGGATGATCCACGTGTTGACGGCACACCATCCGATCACCAGGAGGGCCTGGATGGCTGCCGGGAGGTAGTTGCCGCGGCGGCCGAATGCTGCGCGGGCAAGGACCATGCCGGTGGCGCCTGTCTTTTGGCCCAGGAGGACAAAGCAGCCGAAGAGCAGCATTCCGATCAGGTTGCCCAGCACCAGCACCGTGACGGTGTCCGCAAAGCCCAGCCCCAGGTGAATTCCGAGGGCGCCCAGGACCCAGTTGATGGGAGCGAGGTTGGCGCCGGCCCAGATCCAGAACTGGCCTGAGACTTTGTGGGTGCGCTGGGATTCCGGGATGGGCTGGAGCCAGGCTTCGACGTCGTGGGCGGACTGCTGCCCGTTTGCTGGCGGTGTAGAGGGTTCTTGCATAACGGCCTCCGTTGAGGGGGTGGGGATTCTTCAAGATTATGTGGCCCAGCGCACATGCACCATCTACAATCTGTCGTGACGTACAGCCAATTACGCGACGGAGTGTCATGCCAATACGCCTGCAGGATGTTTTGAAACATTCCACCCTCACCCCGGCCGAGCCGGTGATCCGCGCTGCCGCGGGAATTGCCGCCGAAACCCAGCTCCGCTGGATCCACTCCAGTGAGGTCTTGGACATCGCCCCGCTGCTTGGCGGCGGTGAGCTGCTCCTGACCGGCGGCCAGGCCCTGGCACTGGCGAGTGACAAGCGGCGCACTGCCTATATCTGGGAGTTGGCGGAGCGGGGCGTGGCAGCGCTCGCGATTGAGACGGGCACCGACCTTCCGTCCATTCCTTCCTCCATGATCTCGGCGGCCGAGAGCGCAGGCCTTCCCCTGATCGAACTTCGCAAGACGGTGCCCTTCGTGGGTGTCATGGAGGCCATCAACTCGCTGCTGGTCAGCGAGTCCGCCGCCCTGCTCCAGCAGGCGGACAAGGCAAGCCATGCCATGGCCGTTGAGCTGGCCCATGGCGGCAGCCTCGACCGGATCCTGTCCGTCCTCGCGGAAGCCACCGGCTCGGAGGTAGTCCTGACATCGACGGCGGGAATCACCCTGGCCAGCGCGGCGCCGGCCGACGGTGTCGCAGGGTCCGGGCCTGTTGAACACGAGGGCGCTGCTTCGGAGGACCGCGGAAAAGTCATCCACGTGGATGTGCCTGTGCGCGGAGTGCCTGCAGCCCGGCTTACCCTGAATGTCCGCGGCGACGCTGACGTGAACCTCGCAAGGACCGCCGGCAGCCGTTCAGTCGACATTCTTGCCTTGGCCCTCTTGCAGCGCATGCCGCCGGGGCTGAAGGACATGGCGGGCGCGGCCCTGATCCGGGCGGTGGACTCCGGCACCCAGAACTGGCGGCTCCAGCAGCTCGCTCCGGCGGCCGGCATTCCGGCGGCGGCCCACCTGGTCGCCGTCGTGATCCGTTCCCCCGGCACCCAGCAGGTCCGCACGGCAGTGGAGCATCTGCTGGTTCGCGGCGGCCACCATGGCGCCACCTACGCTGACAACGCCGAGCTCCTGGTGCTGGCGGCGCTTCGCTCCGGCAACCCGCGGGAGGACCGGAGGGGGATTATCGCCGGGCTGCGCTCGCTGGCAGCGCCCGAAGGCACCGTCAGTGCTGTTGGTCCGGTCGCCGCCGGGATCGCTTTGGCCCGATGGTCCCTGGCGGAGGCGCGGCTGACCCTGGACCTCGGCGCCGCCGCGGAAGCATCCATCCCCGGGGCGCGGGACGGCAGCGCGGTGCTGGACGCGCAGGACTTCGCCGTTGAACGGCTTGCCGTCCAGGCCATGGATGAGGCCCATCGGGAGGAGTTCATCACCCAGCAGCTGGGTGCGATTCTGGACCATGACGCGCAGCGCCGCTCCCTGCTGGTCGAGACCCTTCGGGTCTGGCTGGACTCCGGCTGCAATACGGCGCAGGCCGCCCGTGAGCTGCACGTGGAGCGGCAGTCAATGCACCAGCGGTTGCAGCGGATTTTCTCGCTGTGCGGCGGCGACCCCCGCGGGACAGGCAGCCTGGCAGCCCTGCATCTCGCGACGAGGCTGGCGCGCCTCCCGCGGCCTGCCGCCGGGAACCGCAACTGACGTTCGCGCCTTACCCAACACGCTGAGTGCAACCTAATCGCTTCTGACGCAACTACTTCTTAGGGCGCCTTCCCAGCCCTCCGGCAGCTGGTTCGCTTCGACCCGCCTCCATTCTTGAACGCAATGGAAACAAAAAAGCATTGACCGTGTCTCACATCACGCCTAGTCTGTTGCAACAGCGTTGCTTTGATTGCAACCCCAACACACTTTGGCGGATACATGAGTAGCGAGACTTCCACCCCCGATCTTGCGGGAGGCCCAGGCCCTGCGCCGGATAACGTGCACGCCGGCGGCGTCAGTAAGGAGACACGTCGCAGGGTCATCGCGGCCAGCTTCATCGGCAACTTCGTTGAATGGTTCGATTACGCCGTCTACGGCTACCTGGCCGTCACGATCGCGTCAGTCTTTTTCCCTGAATCAGATCCTCAGACAGGACTTCTGCTGACCTTCGCGCTTTTCGCGATTTCATTCCTGGTACGCCCGCTCGGCGGGTTCGTCTGGGGCCACATCGGTGACAAAGTTGGCCGTCGCACCGCACTTTCCCTCTCCATCTTGATCATGTCCGGGGCGACCTTCTGCATCGCCCTCATCCCGGGCTACGACACAATCGGCATCTGGGCTCCGGTCCTGCTCCTGATCATCCGGGTGGTACAGGGCTTCTCCGCCTCCGGGGAGTACGCCGGGGCCTCGGCCTTCCTGGTCGAGTACGCCCCCGCCAACAAGCGGGGCCTGTACGCCGCGGTTGTTCCCGCCAGCACCGCAGCCGGCCTGCTGCTCGGTTCTTTGCTCGCGGGCCTGCTGACAGTCCTGCTCAGCTCCGACGCCATGCACAGCTGGGGCTGGCGCCTGCCGTTCCTGCTGGCCGCCCCCATGGGACTGATCGGCCGCTACATCCGGACGAAGCTCGAAGACACCCCCGTGTTCCGCGAGCTGGCGGCGGAGGACGAGGCCGTCAAGGCACCTGTGTCCAGCCTGTTCCGGAACCACTGGCGCCAGCTGCTGCTGGCCGTCGGAGCCGTCCTGCTCAACGCCGTCGGGTTCTACGTCATCCTCAGCTACATGCCCACGTACCTGTCCTCGGAGCTGGGCCTGGGCGCAACCGAATCCTTCCTTGCGACGACAATCGCGCTGGTCACGTACATCGGTTTCATTTTCCTGACCGGCATGCTTTCGGACCGTTACGGACGCAAGAGGGTGCTGATCAGCGCGTCCATCGCCTTTATAGTGCTGACAGTGCCCGCTTTCGCACTGCTGGGGACCGGTTCTTTCCTGGTCATCGTGCTGGTCCAGATCCTGTTGGGCGCGATGCTCACGCTCAATGACGGAACGCTGCCCAGCTTCCTTGCCGAAATGTTCCCCACCCGGGTCCGCTACAGCGGCTTCGCGGTCAGCTTCAACCTCTCCAACGCGCTCTTCGGCGGCACGGCCCCGTTCATGGCAACGCTCCTTATCGCAGCCACGGCCAGCGATCTGGCACCGGCCTGGTACCTCGTGGCTGCCGCAGCTATCTCCCTGATAGCCGTTGCGCTGTCCAGGGAAACCTGCAAAGAACCGCTGCGCCACGTTTAGCCCAACTCTTTCAACCACCCCCTCAGTAACTGCATCAAGGAAAGGCACCACACCATGACCATCACAACATCCGAGAACGCATCATCCATCGCCGAGCTGGAGCGCCTGAAGGTACTGAACAACGGCGAGAAGGTCAGCCTGACGTTCTCCGACGCCGAGTTCGAGCGCAGGCTTGCCGGCCTTCGCCGGATCATGGCCGAGAAGGACCTGGACGCCGTCGTCCTGACCAGCTACCACTCCATCAAGTACTACTCCGACTTCCTGTTCACCACCTTCGGCCGCTCCTACGGCATGGTGGTCACCAAGGATGACACGGTCACGGTCACCGCCAACATCGACGCCGGCATGCCCTGGCGCCGCAGCTACGGCGACAACCTGGTCTACACGGACTGGCGCCGCGACAACTACATCTTCGCCATCCAGGAAGTCCTGCGGACCCGCGGCATCAACCCGCGCCGCCTCGGCGTCGAGGACGACTCGCTGCCGCTGGACAACCGCAACAAGATCCAGGCCGCCTTCTCCGGCGCGACACTCGTGGATGTCGCACAGGCAGCGATGCGCCAGCGCATGATCAAGTCAGCGGAGGAAATCCAGGTCATCAAGCACGGTGCCCGGATCGGCGACCTCGGCGGCGAGGCCATCCGCAACGCCATTACGGCCGGCATCACCGAGTACGAGGTCGCCCTGATCGGCACCGAGGCGATGGTTCACGAGATCGCCAGGACGTTCCCCAACTCCGAAATCCGGGACACCTGGGTCTGGTTCCAGTCCGGCATCAACACCGACGGCGCCCACAACTGGGCCACCACCCGCAAGATCCAGGAACACGACATCCTGTCCCTGAACTGCTTCCCCATGACCAGCGGCTACTACACGGCCCTGGAACGGACGCTGTTCTACGGCGAACCCGACGCCCGCTCGCTGGAACTGTGGAACATCAACGTGGAAGTCCACAAGCGCGGCCTTGAGCTGATCAAACCCGGCGCCGTCTGCAAGGACATCGCCGCCGAACTGAACGAGATCTACGTCGGCCACGGGCTCCTCGCCAACCGCACCTTCGGCTACGGACACTCCTTCGGCGTCCTCAGCCACTACTACGGACGCGAGGCCGGGCTGGAACTCCGCGAAGACATCGACACCGTCCTGGAACCCGGAATGGTGGTCTCCATGGAACCCATGATCACCGTCCTCGACGGCCAGCCGGGCGCCGGCGGCTACCGCGAACACGACATCCTGGTGGTCGGCGACGACGGAGCCGAGAACATCACCAAGTTCCCCTTCGGACCGGAATACAACATCATCGGCGCCTGATACCTCCCCGCTGACGGAAGCGGCGCCGCATCCATTGCGGCGCCGCTTTCCTTTGCTGGGAAGGTGGGACGGCTATTTTGAAGCTACGGTGCGAAAGCCACAGTTGCCGGAGGAGGATTCGGGGGTGTTGGATGTGCGTGCAGCCACCCGGTATCGGTTGCAGTAGGAGTCATGGCACAGGTAGGAGCCGCCCCGCATAACCCGGCCGGCTCCAATGGTGGGGCCCTGCGGGTTGTCTAGTGGTGAATTGCGGTAGTACTTGGGCAGGAACCAGTCGGCACACCATTCCCAGACGTTGCCGGCAACTTCGTAGAGCCCGTAGCCGTTGGGCGGGAAGGCCTTGACCGGGGCGGTGCCGAGATAGCCGTCCTCGACGCTGTTTCGGGTGGGGAAATTGCCCTGCCAAATGTTGCAGTGGTGTTCCCCTCCCGGGGTGAGGTCGTCTCCCCAGGCATATCGTTTCCCTGGAAGGCCGCCTCGGGCGGCGTATTCCCATTCCGCTTCTGTGGGCAGTCGCCGTCCAGCCCAGGCGCAGTAGGCCAAGGCGTCGGAGTAAGAAACATGCACGACCGGATGGTCAGGGGAGAGGGTCCAATGTGAGGTGGGACCAACCGGGTGGGCCCAGTCCGCACCACGGACATTCAGCCACCACGGTGCCCCGGACGCTGTTCCCAGAATCGCGCTCTTCGGGGCGCGTACCAAGAGGTGGAACACCGCTGACGTGCCATATTGCTCCGCTTCTGTGCGGTAGCCCGTGTCGCTGATGAATGCCGCGAACATCCGGTTTGTTACCGCCGTTGCGTCGATGCGGTAGGCGTCAAGGCGGACGACGTGCACCGGTGATTCCCCGTCCGAGGGGTAGCCTTCATCAAAGGCGTCACCCATGGAGAAGGTGCTCCCGGCGATGTCCACATCCTCATGCGGGGCAGGGACCGCGTTGGCCAGTTTGATGGTGCGTCCGCCTTCGTCGTCGATTGCTTGTTCGGCCGCGACGTGAATCCTTGAGTGACTTCCCCGGGCGGAGACGATGGGTGAGGTGATGGAATTGTTGACTGATCCAGGGGAACAACACGGGTGCGGACGGTTTTGCATGTGATGTCCTGCTCTTCCTGTATTCAACGTTTGTTCGTGCTGCCCCTGCCTGGTCTGGGGCCGCAATTTAGCCAAGTTCTAGGGTCACCGGGAGCCCTGTTTCAAGGCTGCGGTTGGCAGCTTCCACGATCGCCACGATGCTCAGGATTTCGGGCAGGGGGACATTCGGTATCCCACTGCGGCAGGATGTCACGATCCCTTCCAGAAGCCCAGTCAGCATCGGTGGCCCGGCCTCAATCGAGAACTCAGTGCCGTATTCCGCTGTTTCAACGCGGCCAGTGGTCCAGGGCGTCCACTCTGCGTCGCCACCCAACGTAGCGAGCCGGCCGTCTGCCCATCGGACGGTAACTGATGTGGCGCCAGACAGGGAATCGGGCCCTGCGGCATCGACAATTGCATGCCCCGAGCGGGCCTCGACCGCACCCAGCGCCGCGACGGCGAGATCCACCAGATGAACCCCGTACCATGCCAAACCGGGATGCCCGGGCTGGCTTGGCAGCGGGCCGGTCAACGAAACCCGTTGCACGGCCCCACTTGGCAAGGCAGAACGGAACTCCTGGGTGAAGCGCTTCGGCGAGCCGGCCAGCACCAATGAGCCGGCAGCCCTGGCCAGGGCGAGCATGTTCCGCGCTTCAGCCAAGGTGGGCGCAAAGCGGGTGTCAACGTACACAGGCTTGCCGAACCGGGCAACGCGCATGAAGGAGCCGGGGTGCGTCCGGGCGTCCGAGGCCACAATCAACAGTGCATCGCATGCCTCGGCCGCAGCTTCCGGCGAGTCACACATCCTGACACCCAACGTGCTGACCTCGTCGGCGAAGTTGTCGATGCGGTCACGACTGAGCGGAAAGTCCGACGCCGCTTCCCCCTTCCACGCATGTGTGACGGTGCCGCCGGGGACCACGCCGTCGTAACCGTTCCCAAAGAGGCGCGTAAACGACGGAGCGTGCGGAGAATCGACGCCGATGAGGCCAAAACGGATGGGGGCGGGACTGCTGACGCGGTTGAACCTCATCCCTTCACACCACTGTGCGTGATGCTGGCGACGATGTGCTTCTGGAGCAGGGCGAAGATGACCAGGCACGGGATGAAGCTGACGAATGTTGCGGCCATGACATTGGACGTAGACGCCGTCTCGGTGTTGAGGGTTGCCAAACCAACTGTCAGCGTCCGGGCTGTATCGGACTGGCCCACCACCAGCGGCCAGAGGAGATCGTTCCAGTGCCACAGGAACACGAAGATCGCCAGTGTTGCCAGGACAGGGCGGATCAGCGGCAGCACGATCTGCCAGAACGTCCGCCATTCGCCTGCGCCGTCAATGCGGGCGGCGTCAAAAAGCTCCTCAGGCATGTCGCGGACGAACTGGCGGATGAGGAAGATCGCCTGCGCGTTGGCCAGTGTTGGCAGGATCAGGCCCCAGAGCGTGTTCACGCCACCCATCTTGGAAATGAGGATGAAAGTGGGGATCAGAGTGGCCTGGACCGGAACCATGAGCGTGGCAATGATGGCCCAGAGGAGGGCGTTGCGGCCAGGGAAACGCTTGCGGGCCAAGGCGTAGGCGGCCATGGAAGCGGTGAGCAGGACAACCACCACAGAGACCGTGGAGTACACGAACGAGTTCCAAAGCCACAGCGGGAATTCGCCCACGTTGAAAATGCGGATGATGTTGTCGAAGGTCAGCGAGGACGGAAGCGCGTACGGCAAGGTGGGCGCGTCCTCAGGGGAGAGGGCGAGCACTGCCACAGCGATGAGTGGAGCCACTGTGAAGAGCGAGATGACGGCAAGCAGCAACGTCAACGAGCGCTGGCGCCGCCTCTCCTTACTGTGCCGGCGAATGACGGGAGCTGGGATGACCGCGGTCACTTGGAGTCCTTACCTTCGAAGAAGCGCTGCTGGATGAGCGAGAGGATAAGGACGATGACGAACAGCACCACGCCGATTGCAGATGCGTAGCCGAAATCGAAGAACTTGAAGCCCTCGTCGAACAGGAAGTAGATGAGGCTGTGGCTTGCCCGCGCAGGGCCGCCGCCGGTCATGACGTAGATGGTGTCGAATACTTGGAAACCGACGATGGTTTCGATGACCAGGACGAAGAAGACCACGGGCTTCAGGAGCGGGAGCGTCACGTACCAGAACGACTTCCATGCCCCGGCGCCATCAATGCGGGCTGCCTCGTGGACTTCGCCGGGCTGAGCTTTGAGGCCGGCAAGGAAGATCAGCATGGAGTAGCCGAATCCTTTCCAGACGGACACTACGGCCAGGGAAAGGAGGACCAACAGTTGAGGGCCGGACGTGAAGGGGACAGGTCCCAGGCCGAGGCCACCCAGTGCTGCGTTCAAGGGGCCATCCGTCGAGAAGATCCAGGTCCAGATGATGCCGGCCATGACGAAGGAGCTGAGGTAGGGGATGAACAGCAGAGCGCGGAACGTGCCGGGGAAGCGCACCAGTTTGTCCAGCAAGACTGCGCCCGCCAGGGAGACCGCAATGATAAAAGGGACGAAGATCGCAACGTATACGAAGGTCACTCGAAGACTCAGCCAGAAATTGGGATCCCCCGCGAGCCGCGTGTAGTTGTCCGCGCCCAGGAATTCGAAGTCGCCGTTGAGGCTGTACTCCGTCAGGCTCATTGCCCCTGCCCCGAACATGGGGAGGAATTTGAAAAGACCGAAGATGATCAGGGTAGGCAGGACGAACAGGATGCCGGCGACTGCCTCGCGACGGTTGGCCTTCTGTGGCTTGAACTGCTGCGTGGACAGGGCGGGCTGCCGGCGAACCGGCGCCGATCTGGGGCGGGTATGAATGGACATTGAAGGACCAATCGGGAGGGGTGGAAGGTGCGCAACCCCTGGGACAGGGGCCGCGCACCTCAGGTCAGGATGCGGAGCGCTGGAGGATTCCGCGGGCTTCTTGGGCAGCGCGGTCCAGGGCTTCCTTGGCCGTGAGGTCACCGCGGAGGGCTGCCTGGATGTTCGGGGCGAGTGCTCCCATGACCTGGCGGGCCACGGGGGACGACTCGCCGGGGTTCGCTGTCTTCAGGGCTTCCGCCATGGCGATGGAGTCTGCGTCCGTGCCCAGGACGGCGGCGTCGGTTCGGGTGGGGAGGTTTCCGGCTGCGGCATTGAGTGCCTTCTGCGAGTCCGCGGAGGTGAGGTAGGACATGACCTTGTAGGCTGCTTCCCGGTTCTCCTTCTTGTTGATCGAGGTCAGGGCAAGAAGTCCCGGGTTACCGTATGTCGCCTGCACTTTGCCTTCCAGCGGCGCGCCCAGTGCAACATTGCCGGCTCCCAGCGCGGCACGCATCTGCTTGAGTTCCGGCAGGGACGTGGTGGCCCGCATGGCGGCCTTGCCGGTGGCGATCGGCGCGCCTTCAATCTTGGGTCCATCGGTGGCGGCATCGGGGGGGAGCCCGCCGATTTTCTGCAGGTCAACCAGCAGCTGCAATGCGGATTCTCCGGCTTCGGAGTCGAAGGCGACGTCTTTGGCGTCGTCGGTGTACACAGTGCCTCCCGCCTGCCACAGGAAAGGGAAAAAGGAGAGATTCAGAGTCTGTTCGGGGCTGCCGGCGTAGTCCATGACTGCGATCCCCTTTTTGGCGAGGACCGGCGCAGCACTTCGCAGATCGTCCCAGGTCTTCGGCAGCGGGAGTCCGGCGTCGGCAAAGACCTTGGTGTTGTAGGCCGTGGTGTTAATGTTTTGGAAGAGCGGAACGCCGAATAGTTCGGCGTCGAATGTGGCCGCCTCGAGTGTGCCGGGATAGAAGGAGGATTTGTCCTTCTCAACGGCTTTGTCCACGGGCAGCAGCCCGCGCACGTTCCGGTAAGTTGCGGCCTGGTCAGGCGTTATGAGTACGACGTCGGGTCCAGACCCTGCGGCCAGGGCCGCCGAGATCTGGGCGTCGCGCTTGTCAAACGTCTGAAGTTCAATGGACAGATCGATGCCAGGGTTCGCCTTTTCGAAGGAGGCTTCAGTATCCTGCCAGAACTTCTTGCTTGCTGTTTCATCCTTGATGACGGGGTACATCCAGAGGGTCACCTTGCCAGCGTTGTTGGAGGAGGAGGGTGACGCGGCACCGCAGGCGGTCAGGGCAAGGGCCGTAGCTGTCACGACGGCGGCAGTTGCCAATGAGGTCCGTGCACCTTCGAAACGGCGCAGCTTTCGTGTAATCATGTCAGTTACTTTCTGGTGGGGTGAAGCTGAGTCTGGCGTCTTCGAGTACTTTGAGGGCCTGCCGGTGGCGGCTTGCCGGCTGCTGGATTTTCAACAGCGGATCACCGCATTCCTGCATCCAGTCGATGAGCTCGGCGGAGAGTTCCGTGACCGTCCCTGCGTGCCCGGGGTCCCCGGCGACGTTGTGTACCTCGTCAGGATCAAGCTGAAGATCGTAGAGCTCAATGGCAGGGCTCGTGGCGACGGTGGGTCCGCCAAGATCTACTGGCAGGCTGCGATGAATCCAGGATTGTGTGGGATCCATGGCCCTTGGGGCGTTGGAGAAGTTGACGATGAGTTTGTGCGTGGGGGTCCGTATCGCGCGTTTGGGGTCGTAGTAGGTGTGATAGGTCAGCTGGCTGAAGCAACGGGTGCGGGGTGCCTCACCCTGCTCGACAGCGAGCCGGAGGCTGATCCCCGCCAGGTTTTCCGACGCCGGCAGCCCAGCCAGGTCCAGAAGTGTCGGCAAAACGTCCACGTGGCTGACGATCCCGGCGATCCGTTTCCCGGACCAAGCTGCGTTGCCAGGGTGGCGGATCATCAGCGCGACTTCCAACCCGGCATCGTACAGGGTGCACTTGGCGCGGGGGAGCGCCAGGCCGTGGTCGGTGGTGAACAGCACAAGTGTCTCGTCCCGCAGTCCGAGGGAATCAAGTTCGGCGAGGATACTGCCGATGCCTTCGTCCATGTGCTTGACCGCGCCCTGCAATTCCGCGATCTCCTCGCGGGCACCCTCGTCATCCACCAGGTGGGCTGGGACCGTGTGGCCCAGTGAGACATCGGGGTCGACACCGTCCGCCAGAAAACCCATGACACCGGGACGGTCCCGTTCCGAGGGGACGCGGTGCGGTTCGGTAAAACCGACCTGCAGATAGAATGGGCGATCGCCGGCGGCCATCCGGCGAAGTGCGTTAGTGGCGCGGTCCACCACGATGTCCCGTGCGCCACCGGTGCGCACTTGGTCGAAACCAAGGCGGCCCGCGACGACGTCGTCGGCCAGCACCCTGGACTCGTGGTGCACGCCGACGAGTTCCGTCTGGTAACCCACCGACTTCAACCGGTGCGCGATGTGGGCCGTAGGCTCATTCAGGTCCCAGCCAAAAGGCTCGTGGGTAAGGCCGAGCACGCCGTTGGATTGGGGGTAGGTCCCGGTGAACAACGATGCCCGTGCAGGGCTGCAGTGCGGGGCGGTGGAGAAGGCCTGCTCGAACAGGGCCGATTCGTCCGCCAAGGCGTCGAGGTGTGGCGTGGATACTGTTTTTACCCCGTATGCCCCCAAGAAGCGTCCGAGGTCATGGCAGTGAAGCAGGAGGATGTTGCGCATGCGGGTTCATCCCATCCTTTCGAGGTCGGCACGGGCCAGGGCATGTTCCAGCGGATCGCCGGCAATGAACCGGCGCAGTTCGTCCACCACGATGCGGCCGGCCCGGCGCCTCGAGTCAACCGTGGCTCCGGCAATGTGCGGCGTGAGGAGAACGTTCTGAAGGGAACGCCAGCGGTCATCTGTGGGCAGCGGTTCCAAATCGAAGACATCCAGGGCGGCATCGATCCGCCCGGAGGAGACCTCGCTGTACAACGCGTCCATGTCCACAATTGTTGATCGGGCCGTATTCACGATGCTTGACCCTTCAGCGAGAAGCGCCAGCTCGGCTGCGCCTATCAGGCCCTCGGTTTCACGGGTGGCCGGAGCATGGATGGCAATCACGTCGCTACGTGAGAAGAGTTCCTGCAGGCTGGTGGATCGGGCCGCAAGCGGGTCGCTCGCGAGCAGGTAGGGATCGTAGACGTCGACTTCTGCTCCCAGCGCGCGGCATACGTCGATGTAGCGCCTCCCGGTCCGTGAAGCACCGACGACGCCGATCCGGGCACCTGAGATTTCCCGTGCGCGC
This sequence comes from Arthrobacter sp., assembly GCA_036566705.1. Classification (GTDB taxonomy): domain Bacteria; phylum Actinomycetota; class Actinomycetes; order Actinomycetales; family Micrococcaceae; genus Arthrobacter. The sequence continues at coordinate 15,280 of DATCVX010000426.1, forward strand.
CGCACGGTTCGGGCGTCTTCCCACGGCTCGCCGGCGCGCAGTTGGTGGTCGAACTGTTCGATCCGGCGCAGCAGGGACAGCGTGAAGCTGAGGGAGAGTTCGGCGACGGCGGGCGCCATTGCTGCGCCGGACTGAGAGATCGGGATGCCGGCCTCCCAGAAGTCATCGCTGACCAGGGCATGGAGGGAAGAAGCAGCGTGGAGGACGCACCTGAGCTTCGGTGCCAGAGCCAGGTGCTCGGCATCAAGGCGGGGGAAGCCCCACGCCGTGATGAATACCTCTGCTTCGCCAGCGGCAGCGGCGAAAGCTTCACGTGACTGGAGGTCGGCGGGAGCAACCACAGTGATGTCGCCCAGCTCTTCAAGGGCCTCACGCGTCTCTCCCGGGATGAATGCAGATAGCTCGGGAGCGGGAATGCTCACAAGGATCCGGAGTCTGGAATGGTGCAGGGGCACCTGCGGTGTCACAACGCCGTCGTCGATTTGCATGTTGTCGAGATTAGCCAGCACCTTTGGCTTTTGTCAATGACTA
>DATCVX010000427.1:0-4013 GCA_036566705.1 Arthrobacter sp.
GGGTTTCGGGACAATTCTACGAGGATTCCGGATGCGCGGCGTTCCACTCGGCCTGCTCACGTTCGCGCTGGGCGGCCTCGGAGTCGATCCTGATGCCGGTGCGGATGCCGTACCACCAGGCGAGGCCAAACAGCCCGCCGACGAGGAACATCATCGGTTCCACGAGGCCGGTCAGGATGAGCACGATCTGCAGGATCCAGCCCAGCCCCACACCCCACGGCCTGGACAGCACGGCGCAGGCGAGCACCATAACAATGCTCAGGGCAATGCCGACACCGAGGATCAATGCCGGCGGGAGCTCGCCGCGCCTGAGGCCGAAGACCGCCAGCGTGGCAAAAAACACCACAAACGCCTCGAGCAGCAGGACGGTGGAGGCGAACATCACCTTGGTGGACCGCCGTTTTTTAGGCATTCCCGGGCGCCATTCCCGCTGCGCCTTGGTCAGTTTGGCCACGGGCTACACCCCCGTCTTTCCGAGCAGGATCCGGGCTTCGGCCACCAGCGTGATGGAGCCGGTCACCAGGACCCCGCCGGCGAGGTCCTCGTTGGATTCGGCGCGCTCCACGGCCCATTCCAGGGCGTCGTCCAGCTTCTCCGCGATGTGGATGTTGTCCTCCCCGAAGCCCAGCTCCACGGCCAGTTCGGCGAGCTCGGCGGCGGGCACCGCACGCGGTGAGTTGGACTGCGTGAAGCAGTATTCATCGGCGAGGTCCCCGAGGGACTCCTTGAGCTGGCGGAGGATCTCTTCAGCGTCCTTTTCCTTCAGCACACCCACCACCGGCACCAGCTTGCTGAAGCTGAACGCCTCCTGGATGGCTTCGGCTGAGACCCGGATGCCGTCGGGGTTGTGGGCGGCGTCAACGATGATGGTCGGTGCGGTACGCACCACTTCAAGCCGTCCGGGCGAGGTGACGGAAGCGAAGGCCTCCTGGAGCACTTCGGCGTCGAGTTCCTTTTCGCCGCCGAAGAATGCCTCCAGCGCGGCAACGGCCACGGCTGCGTTCTGGGCCTGGTGCGCGCCGTGCAGCGGCACCATCAGTTCCGGATACCGGCCGGCCAGCCCCTGGATGCTGACGATCTGGCCGCCTACGGCAACGGTCCGGGACTCGACGCCGAACTCCACGCCTTCGAAGCGGAACGGGACAGACACCTCCCGCGCCTTTTCCAGCAGGACCTGGGCGGCGTCCACCGGCTGGGCCGCGCTGACCAGGAAACCGCCCGGCTTGATGATGCCGGCCTTCTCGCGGGCAATGTCCTCGGTGGTGTCCCCCAGCAGGTCCGTGTGGTCCAGCGAGATGGGGGTGACCACGGAGACCTGCCCGTCGCCCACGTTTGTGGCGTCGGTGATGCCGCCCAGGCCCACCTCGATCACGGCGACGTTGACCGGCTGGTCGGCGAAGATGGCAAAGCCGAGGATGGTGAGGCACTCGAAGTAGGTGAGCCGAGGCTCCCCTACAGCGGTGAGTTCGTCGTCGACGATCTGCAGGTAGGGGCGGATCTCATCCCAGATGCGGACAAACGTCTCGTCCGGCACCGGGGCGCCGTCGATGCTGATCCGTTCGGTGACTTTGGACAGGTGCGGGCTGGTGTACCGCCCGGTGCTCAGTCCATGCGCGCGCAGGCCCGCCTCGATCATCCGGGCCGTGGAGGTTTTGCCGTTGGTGCCGGTCACATGGATGATCGGGAACGCCTTGTTCGGCTCCCCCAGCACATCCATGGCCCTGAACAGCGGCGCGAGCCGCGGTTCCATCTTGTTCTCTGGAGCGCGTCCCAAAAGCTCGGCGTAGACGCTTTCCACGGAAAATTCGTCAGTCATGTCCTAGGCCTCTGCTTTTTCAACGGTTACTTGCAGCTCAGTGTCGTCACCGGAGGACCCGAGATCGAGTTCGACGGTCAGGGTTTCGGTCGTCAGGAGCTCCTCGTTGGCCCGGATGGCGTCGAATACAGCCTTCGGAGCCCGGATGACTGTGCGGATCCGGTCGCTGACGTTCAACCCGGCGTCCTTGCGGGCCTGCTGGACCGCGCGGACCATGTCACGTGCGGCGCCTTCGGCTTCCAGTTCAGGGGTGACCTCGGTGTTGAGCACCACAAAACCGCCGCCCGGAAGCACCGCGGCCGCACGTGAACCGGCGCCCTCAGCGGCGTCGGCCACCACGGTCTCCAGCGCGTACTCCTGCGGTTCCAGCTCAAGGCCGCCGGCGGTGACCACACCGGCGTCGGATACCGACCAGTCACCGGACTTGGAGCCCTTGATGGCCTGCTGGACGTTCTTCCCCAGCCGGGGACCCGCCGCCCGGGCGTTGACCACGAGCTTCTGCTCGATGCCGAACTCCTCCGGGGAGGCGCTCTCGGCGTCGAGCAGGCGGACGGAGCGGATGTTCAGTTCGTCGGCGACGACGGCGGCGAAGCCTTCCAGCGCATCCGCGCCGGGTGCCACCACGGTCAGTTCCTGCAGCGGCAGGCGAACGCGGAGGTTGGCTGCCTTGCGCAGCGAGGAACCGGTGGAGCAGATCTGCTGGACGCGGTCCATCGCTTCCACGAGGGCTGCGTTGGCCGGGAACAGGTCAGCGTCCGGCCAGTCGGCCAGGTGCACGGAACGCCCGCCGGTGAGGCCGCGCCAGATCTCCTCGGACACGAGCGGCAGCAGCGAGGCGGCCACCCGGGAGACGGTCTCCAGTGCGGTGTAGAGGGCGTCGAAGGCGTCAGCGTTCTCGTCGAAGAAGCGCTGGCGGCTGCGGCGGACGTACCAGTTGGTGAGCATGTCCAGGTAGCTGCGCAGTTCGTCGCAGGCGCCGGAGATGTCGTAGCTGTCCAGCTGGGCTGTCATGTTGCGGACGAGGTCGCCGGTATTGGCCAGCAGATACTGGTCCAGGGTGTCGGCGTAGCCGTCGTACCGCAGCTTCGCGTTGTAGCCTGCGCCGCCGCCGGCGGCGTTGGTGTACAGGGTGAAGAAGCTGTACACGTTCCACAGAGGCAGGATGACCTGCCGGACGCCGTCGCGGATTCCCTGTTCGGTGACCACCAGGTTGCCGCCGCGCAGGATGGGGCTGGACATCAGGAACCAGCGCATGGCGTCGGATCCGTCACGGTCCAGGACCTCGGACACGTCCGGGTAGTTGCGCAGGCTCTTGGACATCTTCTGCCCGTCGGAGCCCAGCACGATGCCGTGGCTGATGACGTTCCGGAAGGCCGGGCGGTCAAACAGCGCCGTGGACAGGATGTGCAGCATGTAGAACCAGCCGCGGGTCTGCCCGATGTACTCCACGATGAAGTCCGCCGGGTTGTGCGTGTCGAACCAGGCTTCGTTCTGGAAGGGGTAGTGGACCTGGCCGTACGGCATGGAGCCGGAGTCGAACCAGACGTCCAGGACATCCTCGACGCGGCGCATGACGGACTGGCCCTCGTCGGGGGTCCGGGGGTCGTCCGGGTTCGGACGGGTGAGTTCGTCGATGAAGGGGCGGTGCAGGTCAACCTGGCCGTCCTTGTTCAGTGGCAGGCGGCCGAAGTCGGCTTCGATCTCGGCCAGGGAACCGTAGACGTCGGTGCGCGGGTATTCGGGGTCGCTGGACTGCCACACGGGGATGGGGCTGCCCCAGTACCGGTTGCGGCTGATGGACCAGTCGCGGGCGTTGGCGAGCCATTTACCGAACTGGCCATCCTTGACGTTGCCCGGGATCCAGTTGATCTCCTGGTTCAGTTCGGACATCCGGTCCTTGAACTTGGTGACCTCCACGTACCAGGACGAGACGGCGCGGTAGATCAGCGGGTTGCGGCAGCGCCAGCAGTGCGGGTAGCTGTGCTCGTAGCTGGCCTGGCGCACCAGACGGCCCTGGGCGCGGAGCACCTGGGTGATGGGCTTGTTCGCTTCGAAGACCTGCAGGCCGGCGATGTCGTGCAGGTCCCCATGCTTGAACAAGGGCAGGAACTTGGCACCCTCGTCCACGGACAGCACCACGGGGATGCCGGCCTCTTCACAGACCTTCTGGTCATCCTCACCGTAGGCGGGCGCCTGG
>DATCVX010000428.1:0-1932 GCA_036566705.1 Arthrobacter sp.
CCAAGGGCAGCGCGGGGAACGTTGCCGGGGCAGTGAGGGCCTTGGAAACCAGGGAGAACACGCCGATGGTGAAAAAGTACGGTTGCATGGTGGCAGCGAAGGATTTGTGCTGCCATTTGGTGGCGATGGAGTACATGCTGACGGCAGGCCCGCCCACCCCGGCCGCCGTGTTCATGAACCCGCTGAGGCCGCCGGCCGTGAACAGGTAGCGGCGTCGCGGAGGAAGCGTGGCGGACTTGAGGCCCAGCAAAACGGTGAGCCCGACGGCGAGGAGCACCCCGATGGAGATCTCCAGCACCGCCGGCGGGATGAGCCGGATCAGGAAGGCTGCCGGGATGATCCCCAGCAGCGCCGACGCCGCCAGTGCCGCGTACCGCTTCCAGTCGATGTCCCGCACCACCCGGAAGATGATGGCCCCCGCCGTCACGGCACCGCAGACGTTTACCAGCACCACCCCCTCCACCGGGCCAAGGAGCAGGACCAGGAAGGGGGCAGCCACCAGCGCGAAGCCCATGCCGGTGATGCGCTGCATCCCGGCTCCCACGACGACTGCGCCCAGCACCAGCCCGGTGGTCAGCATTTACGGCCTCCAGGCCACGTACTGGACCTCCTCGAACTCCTCCAGGCCAAGGCTTGACCCTTCGCGGCCCAGGCCGGACTGTTTGGCGCCGCCCATGGGGGCGAAGGCCACGGAGGGGAGGGGATCGTTGACCCCCACGATGCCGGCTTCCAGGCGTTCGGGGATGTCCCAACCGCGCCTGGGATCGCGGCTCCAGACGTACGCGGCGAGGCCCATCTCGGTGGCGTTCGCCTTGCGGATGGCGTCCTCCTCGGACGAGAAGGTGACGACGCCGGCCGCCGGGCCGAACACTTCTTCGCTCACCAGGGGTGCGTCGTCGGGGACGTCGGCCAGCAGGGTCGGTGCCATGAAGGCGCCCTGCCCGGGGACCTCGGTCCGCTGCGTGACGCGGCGGGCGCCGCGGTTCAGGGCGTCGTCCACCAGGGCCTGCACGGCGGCGACCCGCTCGGCGTCGATCATGGGCCCGAGGTCCGGAACCGCTGCGCCGCCGTCGGGAACGCCATGCCCGATGCTCATCGCATCGAAGCGCGCGCCCAGCTTCCGCGTGAACTCGTCGGCGATGCTGTCCTGGACCAGGAAGCGGTTCGCTGCCACACACGACTGGCCGGTGTTGCGGAGCCGGCCCAGGACGGCGCCGTCGACGGCGGCGTCCAAGTCCGCGTCCTCGAAGACAATGAACGGTGCGTTGCCGCCCAGTTCGAGCAGCGGCCGGACCACGCGTTCTGAAGCGGAGGCCATGATCTGGCGGCCCACGCCGGTGGATCCGGTGAAGCTGACAGCCCGCACGGCCGGGTGTTGGAGCAGGGCGGCAGTGATTTCGCGCGAGGGTCCGTGGACCAGGTTGACGACGCCGGAGGGGAACCCGGCGTCGTGCAGGACCTCGAACAGGCCGGTGGCTGCCAGCGGCGCCTTTTCGGACACCCGGCCCACTACGGTGCAGCCTGCGGCCAGCATGGCGGCGAGCTTGCGGGCCTGGATGGACACCGGGAAGTTCCACGGCGTCAGGCTCAGGGAGACCCCGATGGGTTTCCGAAGGCTGAGGTGGCGACGGCCGTGGAGCTCAGGCGGGCTGACAGTGCCGGTGGAGCGGCGAACTTCCTCGGCGAACCAGCGGAAGTATTCCACCGAGAAGTCCACTTCCCCCTGGGCTTCGGGGAGCCGTTTGCCGGCTTCCAACGCGAGGGTGTGGGCCAGTTCGTCGCGGCGTTCGGCCAGGAGGTCCGCTGCGTTGCGGAGCAGGTCCGCCCGGCTGCGGGCCGTGGTGCGGGACCAGGAACCGAAGGCGTCGGCCGCGGCATCGGCCGCTTTGGTGGCGTCGTCCGCCGTACCCCACGCGACTTCGCCTATGGTGC
>DATCVX010000429.1:0-4347 GCA_036566705.1 Arthrobacter sp.
CCCCAATGCCGACGGGATTGTGCGCGTCGGCATCACCGATTTTGCCCAGGACGCCCTCGGGGATGTCGTTTACGCCCAGATGCCCGAAGTGGGGTCAACCATCAAGGCCAACGACGTTGTCGGAGAAGTCGAATCCACCAAGAGCGTCAGCGACATTTACGCTCCGGTCAGCGGTGAAGTGGTGGCACGCAACGACTCCCTGGACACAGACTCCGCCCTCATCAACTCCGATCCCTACGGCGATGGCTGGCTGATCGAAGTCAAACTTGCCGAAGCTGACGCAGTGGAATCGTTGCTCAGTGCGTCGGAGTACGAACAACAGGTAGGCTAAAGCTAACCGGCTCATCCGGTCCGGCCATGCAACGTCTTCGCACGTCAATGGCCGGATCCGGCGTCCGGGGCCGGGTTTGCGAGGCAGGCCAGGGGGACATGTTGATTGCAGGTGACGCTGCAGCGGAAGAGGAGGAAGCCATGGTTGGCCACAAGCAGAACCCTGCCGACGGGGATTACGGCACAGGCAAGGCTTCGGAGACCACCTCGATCCATCTCACGCCCGTCACCGAAGAACCCACCATTACCCCCAAGCTCTCATCGGACGAGCGCAGCTCCGTGGAGGCACTGCCCGCGGGGTCGGCCCTGCTGATCGCCCACAGCGGACCCAACGCCGGTGCCCGGTTCCTGCTGGACTCTGACGTCACCACCGCCGGCCGCCACCCGGACGCCGACATCTTCCTGGACGATGTGACCGTTTCACGCCGCCATGTTGAGTTCCAGCGCACGGCGCGCAGTTTTGAAGTCGTGGACAAGGGCAGCCTCAACGGCACATACGTCAACCACGACCGCGTGGACAGTGTCGAACTGAAGTCCGGAAGCGAAGTCCAGATCGGCAAATTCCGCCTCACCTTCTACCTGAGCCCTGCCCGCGCTGCAGGCCGCGTCTGATCCCGGGTCAGTTGCCTGTGGCAATGGCACAACCGGAACGCCGTGGACCGCAGGTCCTGAACATCGGGGAGGTCCTCGCCCAGCTAAGCGGCGACTTCCCCGGAATGACCGCGTCGAAAATCAGGTTCCTTGAAGAAAAGGGACTCATTAACCCCCGCCGTACACCGGCGGGGTACCGGCAGTATTCGGACGGGGACGTTGAACGCCTCCGGTTTGTGCTGGCACTCCAGCGGGACCAGTACCTTCCCCTGAAAGTCATCAAGGACTACCTCGACGCGATCGACAGGGGAGAGCGGCCCGAGAACCTTCCGCCCGGCGTCGTGGTTTCCCCGCGGATCGTGTCTGACGAACTGGCGGCCGAGCTGCAGAACCGCGGCCGCAAACTCACCGAGGAGCAGCTCCGGACGGAGTCCGGAGCCAGCGTGCCGCTACTTCAGTCGCTGCTCAGCTTCGGGCTGATCAGCCACAGCAACGGCAAGTTTGATGAACACGCGCTGCAGGTGGCCCGGGCCTGCGTCCAGCTTGAAAGCCACGGCCTGGAGCCGCGCCACCTGCGGCCGTTCCAGGCCGCGGCTGAACGTGAATTCGGACTCGTGGAGCGTGCAGTGGCGCCCCTCGCATCGCGCAAGGACTCGGCGTCCCAGGCCCGGGCGGCCGAAGCGGCGCGCGAAATCAGCGACCTTTGCCTCACCCTGCACCGGGCCCTGGTGCAGGACCACATCTCACGCATGGACATCTGATGATCGAAGTCGAGATCGTAGGGGTTCGGATCGAACTTCCTTCCAACCAGCCGCTGGTGCTGCTACGCGAAATCCACGGCGAGCGGCACGTGCCCATCTGGATCGGCACACCGGAAGCCAGCGCGATTGCCCTGGCCCAGCAGGGAGTGGTCCCGCCCCGGCCCATGACCCACGACCTCCTGGTTGACGTGGTGGAATCCCTGGGCCATTCGGTGGTCAGTGTGAACATCGTCGCCGTAGAGGACAACATCTTCTATGGCCAGCTGCAGTTCGAGAACGGAACCACTGTCAGCTCACGTGCATCTGATGCGCTGGCCATCGCGCTGCGGGCAAAATGCCGGATCTGGTGCGCCGATTCGGTCATGGACGAGGCAGGGGTCCGCATCACCGAACATGACGAGGGCGAAGACACCGAGCCCGGGCCCACCGTCGACGAGGAACGTGAACTGCGGCGGTTCCGGGAGTTCCTGGACGACGTGGAGCCGGAAGATTTCGACGGCTGACATCTCATTAAGGTTAAAGTTGAGGCTGAAAGTTTCGACACGCCCCGGCAAAGAGCCGAACGTCTTTGACCTTGGGACCCTGCAGGCCTAACGTCGAAGGTATCAAGTTCCCATTGCTTACAGCAGCAGCGCAAGTCACACTGTAAGGTGCGACCCCAGGAAATTACATGCATGGACTTCGTGCCCGTACAGGCTGCTGCAGTTTTTCCCCGGGAGCTTATGACAAGGAGGATCCAGGTGAGTCCCAAAGGCGAAGCAGGCGAGCTGAAACAGCCCTCGGCGGCTGGTGTTGCTGTGCCCGCGAGCGGTGCCCAGGGCCTCCTGTTTACCGAAGACCTTCCAGTCCTTGACGAAGACGCAGGCTACCGCGGACCGACTGCCTGCAAGGCCGCCGGCATCACGTATCGCCAACTCGATTACTGGGCACGTACCGGTCTGGTGGAACCCGCCGTCCGCGGTGCCGCCGGCTCCGGTTCGCAGCGGCTGTATGGTTTCCGCGACATCCTGGTCCTCAAAGTCGTCAAGCGGCTCCTGGATACCGGGGTTTCGCTCCAGCAGATCCGGACCGCCGTGGAGCACCTGCGGGAGCGCGGCGTGGAGGACCTCGCCCAGATCACGCTGATGAGTGACGGCGCCAGTGTCTACGAGTGCACCTCCGCCGACGAAGTGATCGACCTCGTCCAGGGCGGACAGGGTGTGTTTGGCATCGCGGTCGGCCGCGTGTGGCGGGAGGTCGAAGGCAGCCTGGCGTCCCTCCCTAGCGAGCATGCATCCGAACAGTCCTTTCCGGACGACGAGCTCAGCAAGCGCCGAGCAGCCCGGAAGACCGGCTGAACCCTAGAACGTCAAAGGCCACCTTCCAGCTGGGAAGGTGGCCTTTTCCATGCGGTCAAGGTGCGGCCAGCGCACGGCCGGAGCGCTCAGCGCTGGCCGCGGCTCCGGAGGCCATTGCCAACTGCGAGGAGATTGGCCAGCAGCGTGTCAAAGAGGGCGGCAGCCGATTTCGCCGAGTCGCCCGGCCAGTGGTGTACCGGGTGGGCCGCGCCCTGGATCTGCTGCCAGTTGGCCTGCTCCGGGATCCGGGGGCTCAACAGTAGCTCGCCGAACATCGATTCCATCTCGGCCAGCCGGTAGGTGTGCTCGGATGAGCCGGTGCGGACACGGTTTGCCACAATGCCGGCCGGCGAAAGGTTGGGGGCGAACTCCTGCCGGAACAGCTGGATGGCCCGCATGGTCCGCTCCGTTCCCGCCACCGAGAACAGTCCGGGTTCGGCAACCAGGGCCACTTTGTCGCTGGCTGACCAGGCCATCCTGGTCAGGCCGTTCAGCGATGGCGGGCAGTCGATCAGGACGAGCTCGTAGTCAGCGCCTGCCAGCACCGAAGAGAGCCGGCGGAGATCCCGGCGGCCCAGGTCCGGCCGGTCGTAGATCCCGGTGTACGCGGAGCCGACCGCGACGTCCAGGACTGCCTGCCCGGACCCGTTTGAGGGCGCGCGGGCCGTCCAGCTGCTGCCCACCACGTTGTCCGCGAGTTTGGCCCTCCGCGGGCTCTTGAGCATCCGCCCGATGTCCAGCTGGTCGCCGGGCTGCACGCCCAGGGCCGTGGTCGCGTCCGCATGGGGATCGAGGTCCACCACCAATGTGGGGATGCCCGCGGCAAGCGCCGCAGACGCCAATCCTGTGGTGACGGAAGTCTTGCCGACCCCGCCCTTGAGGCTGCTGATGCTGACTACTTGCACTTGAGAGACCAAAACCTAACGCCGGCTGCCGTGTTGGGGGTAATGTTTGCTCCGGCAGTGCCGAAGCCGGGCGGCTCCTGCCGCCCTACTCATCATATGTTGATGCGCCGGCGATTCCTGCTTTATCGGGCGTCGGCATGGCACCTCGGCGTGATGGCAACGGCTGGTTCCGGCGGTCCCGGCGAAAGCGTCGCGGACATGACGGCAACTTCTGTGACGGTGGCCACAATGATTTGTATTTCTAAGCGCGGGTCTTAGACACTGTGACCACTTACCGATACACCCGCAATGATGCAGGAGAAGTATGTTTTCCAAGATTCTGGTGGCCAACCGCGGCGAAATCGCGATCAGGGCATTCCGCGCCGGCTACGAGCTGGGCGCCAAGACCGTTGCTGTGTTCCCGAACGAGGACCGTAACTCGAT
>DATCVX010000430.1:0-2321 GCA_036566705.1 Arthrobacter sp.
AGGTCACCGGATCGACGCCGGTCGGAGCCACCACTGGGAAGCATCAGTTCTTCGGAACTGGTGCTTTTCTTCATTAACGGCCGCACTCCTTTGCCGCGCCGCCTACCAACAGGCAGCTTCTCCCCGCCGCCTGGTCAATTCCCCCAGCCGTTCCCAGGGGATAAGTCCGTCTCAAGGGGACAAATCAAAATTCCCGTTGACAGCGTCCTTGTAACGCGCGTAACCTAAATCACACCGCAGCATGTAACGCGCGTAACTAAAGGAATCCGGCCGGTCACCAGACAGGCCCCACGCAGAACTCCCGGAGCATTCAATGGCGAACAGCACCCCACCCGCACCTGCAGCGAAGAACCGCGCGGCCGGTACGACGGCGGCGACCCCCGGGCAGCGTGGCGTAACGATGGCGGAAGTGGCTAAGCACGCCGGAGTGTCCCGCACCGCTGTGTCCTTTGTCCTTAGCAACCGGGAGCACCCCAACGTCTCGCAGGACACCAAGCACCGCATCCTTGAGGCCGTCCAGACACTCGGCTACCGTCCCAACGCCGGCGCCCGGGCCCTGGCCTCCAAGCGAAGCGACTGGTACGGACTGGTAACGGAGATCGTCACTGCGCCCTTCGCGGTGAACATCATCAAGGGGGCCCAGGACCAGGCATGGCTGGATAGGCGCTTCCTGCTCATTGCCCCCTCTGACCAGGCCGACGCAACAGGCCCAAACCAGGGCATGGAAGATGCAGCCGTGGAAAAGCTCCTGGAACAACGAGTGGAAGGTCTTCTCTACGCGGCCACCTACCACCGGGCCGTGCACGTTCCGGAAAGTGTCAACGAGGTGCCCACTGTCCTCATCAACTGCTTCGACGCGGACGGGAAACTGCCCTCGATCGTCCCGGACGAGCGCGCCGGCGGACGCGTCGCCGTCGAACGTTTGCTCCAGGCCGGCCACTCCAGAATCGGTGTCATCAACCTTGATCCGGACATCCCCGCCGCGGTGGGGCGCCTGGAGGGGTGCCGTGAAGCACTCGCCGAAGCAGGGCTGGAGCTCGATCCGGAACTCGTCGTCTCGGGACACGCGACGGCGGATGGCGGCTACGAGGCCGCCTGCGAGATTCTCGATAAATACCCGGCTGGAGCCAGGCCAACTGCCTTGTTCTGCCTTAACGACCGGATGGCTATGGGCGCTTACGACGCCATCAAGGAGCGCGGGCTCGCCATCCCCCAAGACATCGCCGTGATCGGCTTCGACAACCAGGAACTCATCGCGGCCTACCTCAGGCCGAAGCTGACCACGGTTGCGTTGCCCTTCGAGGAGATGGGTGCGCTGGGTGTCCAGACACTCGCAAGCCTTACAGCAGGACAGCCGATCACCGCCCATCAGCAAATGGTCGACTGTCCGCTGCTAGAACGCTTTTCAGTCTGACGGCAAATCAACAACTGAAGAGCAACCCCAACCACACCTTCACCTTCAGCGATGAAGAGAGGAAAGAGATACCCATCATGACACAACAGCGATTCTTCAGTGCTGCCCGCATCACGGCGGCCGGCCTGGCAATAGGAGCCCTGCTGCTCACCGGCTGCTCAGCCAACCAGGGCAGTACGGGTGCCACCGGCGCTTCGGCCGAGAGCGCATTCCTGACCATTCCCCGCGAGGACATGGGCACTTTCGTGCAGAACTTCAACCCGTTCGCACCCACTGTGAACCCCATGGTGCAGCAGTCGATCTACGAGTCCCTCCTGATCTTCAACCCGGCCAACGGAGACACAACGCCGTGGCTCGCCACTGAGTGGCAAGCGGCAGGCGACGGCAAGTCCATCAGCTTCACCCTCCGCGACGGCGTGAAGTGGTCCGACGGGAAGCCGCTCGTGGCCGACGACGTGGCGTACACGTTCGAACTGCAGAAGAAGATCAAAGGTGGCTTTGAATACCTCGAAACGGTGACCGCCGACGGCGCCAACAAGGTCACCTTCAGCTTCAACAAGCCCTGGTCGCCGGCCCTCTACGACCTCGGCCAGCTCACCATCCTGCCCAAGCACATCTGGTCCGCGCTTGCTGACCCGGGCAAGGACACCAACGCCACGCCGGTGGGCACCGGCCCGTACACCGAGGTGGACAGCTTCCAGGCCCAGTCCTTCGTGCTGAAGAAGAACCCCAACTACTGGCAGCCGGAAAAGCAGAAGATCGCCGGCATCAAGATGCTTGCCTTCGCCGGGAACGACGGCGCCAACCTCGCCGCCGCGAACGGCGACGTCGACTGGGCGCCGCAGTACATTCCGAACATTGAGAAGACCTTCGTCTCCAAGGACAAGGAGCACCGCCAGTACTGGTT
>DATCVX010000431.1:0-4930 GCA_036566705.1 Arthrobacter sp.
CCACACACATGGACAACGAACGGATAGCCCGTGCCTCATTGTCGCGGCTGATGGAGCCGCAGGACGCGGCAGGGCTCGCCCTGGTCAAAGCCGCAGGAGCAGGCGACGCCCTGCGGATTGCAACCGGCCAGCTGCACGCCGGACCGGTACTGGAGCAGGAGATCACGGCGCTCCTGGCGGACAACGGAGCAGGAACCAGCTGGGCAGGGATCGGGGCCGCGCTCAAACGCTGGGCACCGAGAATCCCGGACCTCGCACCCGAACGCGACCTCGCCACCATGGCGCGCCTCGGTGGCCGGCTGATTGTCCCCACGGACGACCTGTGGCCCGCGCAACTTGCCGACCTCGGAATCCAGGAGCCCATCTGCCTGTGGTGGCGCGGCCTGGAGCAGCAGCTCCCGGACGTTTCCCGGTGTGTGGCTCTGGTGGGGTCGAGGGACAGCACCAGCTACGGTGCGTCCGTCACCGGCGACCTTGCCTACTCGCTGGCGCAGCGCGGCTTTACGGTTGTGTCCGGCGGGGCGTACGGCATAGATGCCCACGCCCATCGTGCTGCCCTGGCCGGGGGTTCCGGAGCCGTTCCCACCATCGCGGTCATGGCCGGCGGTGTGGACCGGTTTTATCCATCCGGAAACGAAGACCTGCTCCGGGCGGTGTGCAACCAGGGGGCCGTGCTGGCCGAGGTCCCGCCCGGGTCGGCCCCAACCCGGTACCGGTTCCTGCAGCGCAACCGCCTCATTGCAGCGCTATCCGCCGTGACGGTGGTGGTCGAAGCACGCTGGCGGTCAGGTGCCCTGAACACGGCCCATCACGCAGAAACCCTGGGCCGGGCTGTCGGCGCGGTCCCCGGTTCGGTTCACAGTGCCAATTCGGCGGGCTGCCACCGCCTGCTCCGGGACGGCGGCGCGGTCTGCGTGACAGATGCTGGCGAGATCGCTGAGCTGGCTTCACCGAGCGGAGAAGCCCTTCCCGAAACCCGGATGGTACGCGCAGCAGAGCACGACGGCCTGACCCTTGAGGACCTGATCCTGCTCGACGCCCTCCCGCTCAGGTCCACAAGTTCTGTCGACAAACTGTGTGCCGTTGCCGGGCTCAGCCAGGAATCGGTGCGTGCGGGCCTGGGCAGGCTGGGGCTCCTTGGCCTGGCCGTTTCGGAACGGGGCGGGTGGACGCGGTCTAAAGGGGCCGGATAGGCCGCTGTGTCCGGGCCCTGTCTGCGAACAAATGCTGGGAGAGTAGGGTTGTGGAGAACCAAGAATTGCCCCCGGCCCTTGACCGGGCCGCCGCAGCATTCGGCAAATATCTGGCAGGGGAGCGTGCCAGGTCGGAGCACACGGTGCGTGCCTACCTCTCGGACGTCCGGAGCCTGCTGGCATACTGCGCATCTGAAGGAGTCACTGACCTGCCCCGCCTGGAACTTGGCACGCTGCGGCGCTGGCTGGGCGCTCAGAGCGAGGCAGGGGCCTCCCGGTCAACCCTCGCCCGGAGATCGGCAACAGCGCGTTCGTTCACTGCCTGGGCCCTCCGGGAAGAACTCCTCAGCACGGATCCCTCGCTGCGGCTGAAGGCCCCGAGAAAGGACAAGTCCCTGCCGGGCGTCCTGCAGGCCCAGCAACTGACAAGGCTGCTGGACACGCTTGAGGAAGCAGCCGCGGACGGTGCGCCGCTGGCAGTTCGCAACCGGGCCATGGTGGAACTCCTCTATGCCACCGGCCTTCGTGTGGGTGAACTGGCCGGGATGGACATCGACGACCTCAACCCGGACCGCCGTACACTCCGCGTTATCGGCAAAGGCAACAAGGAACGAACCGTACCTTACGGCGTCCCCGCAGCCGTTGCGGTCGATGACTGGCTCCGCAGGGGAAGGCCGCGGCTGGCCCGTGAAGGAAGCGGTCCTGCGCTGTTCCTGGGATCACGGGGAAACCGGGTGGACCAGCGGCAGGTACGCGCCGTGGTCAAGGACCTCTTCGAAGCCCTGGGGGACACGTCGGCCACGGGTCCGCACGCGCTCCGGCACTCGGCCGCTACGCATCTGCTGGACGGCGGTGCGGACCTTCGGGCCGTCCAGGAGATCCTGGGGCACAGCAGCCTGGCCACGACCCAGATCTACACCCACGTCTCCGTGGACAGGCTCCGGAACAGCTACCAGCAGGCACATCCAAGGGCTTGAGTTCGCTGACGCCAGCGGCGCCTGCAACTTTCGAACAACAAGGGACCTGACGGACGGGATCAGGGAATTGCAGTGGCGTAATTAGGCGGCGTGCGGCACAATAAGAGTCAAGTCCGGCAACTTTCAAGTTTCGCTTGAAGCTCACTGCTTCGCGCGTACCAGCAAGTCCGGACACAGTTACATATTCAGGCAGGGATAACCGCAGCCGTCAGGAACACGGCACAGCGCATTTCATCCGGGCAGAGGTCGTTGGGGAAGACGTACCTACAGCTATGGAGGATGGAATGTCTGTTGCAATGACCCGCGGTGTGTTGTTCGTACACTCGGCCCCTACCGCACTGTGCCCGCACGTGGAGTGGGCCATTGGATCCGTCGTGGACAAGCGGACGGATCTTGAGTGGACCCCTCAGCCTGCCGCGCCCGGAATGTTTCGGGCGGAGCTCTCCTGGACCGGCACGCCCGGGACCGGAGCGTCATTGGCCTCTTCGCTGCGCGGTTGGGCCCATCTCCGCTATGAGGTCACCGAGGAACCAAGCCAGGGCGTCGACGGCGGCCGCTGGTCGCATACCCCCGAACTGGGGATCTTCCATGCAACGACCGACGTGCACGGCAACATCATGGTCTCAGAGGACAGGATCCGGTATGCCTACGAATCCGGTGCAGGTGATCCCTCCGCGGTCTATCACGAGCTGTCCCTGGCTCTTGGTGAGGCGTGGGACGAGGAACTCGAGCCCTTCCGGCACGCAGCCGAAGGCGCGCCGGTGCGCTGGCTCCACCAGGTGGGCTGACCGCCGCCACCGTGCACTGTCCGCGGCCGGGCATTACCGGTTCTCTCCATAGCAAAGCAGGGGCCCCGCCAACCGGCGGGGCCCCTGCTGTTCACTACGGCGGTGCTAGACGCTGCGTACCGCGATCACGGCGTTGTGGCCGCCGAAGCCGAAGGAGTTGCTCAGCGCCACAATGCTGCCGGCCGGGAGGTCACGCGCTGAGGTGACGACGTCGAGCGGGATTTCCGGGTCCTGGTTTTCCAGGTTGATGGTCACCGGGGCTTTGCGTTCGTAGACGGCGAGCACGGTGAGGACGGCTTCCACGGCACCGGAGGCACCCAGGAGGTGGCCCATCTGCGACTTGGTGGCTGACACTGCCACGCTGTCGAGGTGGTTCCCGAGGGCGGCACGCAGTGCCGTGTACTCGGGCTTGTCACCAACGGGCGTCGACGTTGCGTGTGCGTTGACGTGCACCACGTCCTCGGCCTGGATACGGCCGTCGAACATGGCTGCCTTCAGCGCACGCGTGGCGCCCAGGCCTTCGGGGTCGGGTGCAGTGATGTGGTAGGCATCGGCGGTCACCGATGTGCCGGCGAGTTCGCCATAGATCCGTGCGCCTCTGGCCAAAGCGTGCTCTTCGGCTTCGAGGACCAGTGCGCCGGCGCCTTCGCCCATCACGAAGCCGTCGCGGCCCAGGTCGTAGGGGCGGGAAGCACCCTGCGGGTCATCGTTCCGGCGGGAGAGCGCCTGCATGGAGGCGAACGCAGCCAGCGGCATGGGGTGGATGGCCGCTTCGGCGCCGCCGCACATGACCACGTCGGCCTTCCCGGAGCGGATCAGGTCCAGGCCAAGGTGGAGGGCCTCGGTGCCGGATGCGCAGGCGGACACCGGGGTGTGGGCGCCGGCGCGGGCGCCAAGGTCCAGGCTGACGGCTGCGGCGACGCCATTGGGCATCAGCATGGGAACCGTCATCGGCAAAACACGGCGCGGCCCCTTTTCCTTCAACGTGTCCCACGCGTCCAGCAGGGTCCAGACGCCGCCGATGCCGGTTGCGAAGGCAACTGCAAGGCGGTCGTGGTCGATCTCGGTAATGCCGGAGTCGGCCCAGGCCTCCCGGGCGGCGATGACGCCGAACTGCGTGGAGGGGTCCATGCGCTTGGCTTCGACGCGGCTCAGAACCTCAAGGGCGGGCGTGCTGCAGCGCGCAGCAAAATGGACGGGAAGTTCGTACTTGGCAACCCAGTCGTCTTCCAGGGTGCGGGCACCGGAGACCCCCTTAAGCGCGTTCTTCCACATAGTGGGTACGTCGCCGCCGATGGGCGTGGTGGCACCCAGACCGGTAATGACTACTTTGCGTGTCATGGGATCACTCTCTGTCGGTGGGCAGCCCGGCTCCGGTGTTATCCGGCGGGGTCCCGCGTGTGGGGTATGGGCAGGTGGCTGCCGGGTGAATGCGGCTGGGCTGCCGGTCCGGGAATCCGGGCCGGCAGCCCAGCCAAGCCTTAAGCGGCTGGAGCTTTGGCTAGGCCTGTGCGCCGGCGATGAAGCTGACTGCGTCGCCAACGGTCTTGAGGTTCTTGACCTCTTCGTCCGGGATGCGCACGCCGAACTTCTCTTCGGCGTTGACCACGATGGTCATCATGGAGATGGAGTCGATGTCCAGGTCCTCGGTGAAGGACTTGTCCAGCTCCACAGCCTCGGGGGCGAGGCCGGTCTCTTCGTTGACGATTTCAGCCAAGCCGGCCAGGATCTCTTCGTTGCTAGCCATTGATGGCTCCTTTTCTTGTTATTGCCGGCAGGGGCTGCCGGAAATGGTTCGGACAGCGGATGCTGTCCGTGTTGGGTGTTCCTAAGGAAGGACGATTACCTGGGCACCGAAGACCAGGCCGGCTCCGAAGCCGATCTGCAGCGCAAGACCGCCGCTGAGGCCCGGGTTCTCCTGGAGCAGCCTGTGCGTGGCCAGGGGGATGGAGGCGGCCGAGGTGTTGCCGGC
>DATCVX010000432.1:0-4108 GCA_036566705.1 Arthrobacter sp.
CTTGATCTCATCCCGGCTCAGGCCGTTGGTGATGGCCGCGCGGATGTGCATGGCCAGCTCTTCCCAGTGCCCGTGCGCCACCATCGCGGTGATGGTCACGGCAGAGCGCATCTGCCGGGTGAGGCCCGGGCGGGTCCAGATGCCACCCCACGCGATCCGCGTGATCATGTCCTGGAAGTCTTCGGTGAATTCGTCCTTGTTGGCGTTGGCCCGGTCCACATGCTCGGCGCCCAGCACCTCGCGGCGGACCACCATGCCGCCGTCGTAGATCTCCTGGCTGGTGGCGTCCGGCTGGACGACGCCGTTCCGTGCGCCTGGAAGGTCAGTGCTGCTCATTTGGCTGCCTCCTGGGATTCGGTCCATGAGATGAGGTTGCGGAGCAGGTCGGCCACGTGGCCGGGAGCCTCGAACGGGGCAAGGTGGGCCACACCGCCCAGCGTCACGGCGTTGGCAGTGCCCCCGCCGGCGCTGATGCCCGCCGCCACTTCCTCCGCGAACGACGGCGGCGCAACAGTGTCCTCCGCACCGGCCAGTGCCTGCGTGGGGACGCTGATGCTGCCGAGGTCCCCGCGGACGTCAAAGGATGCCAGGGCCTCGCAGCAGAAGGCGTAGCTGAAACGGTCGGCGTCGCGCAGGGCGTGCAGGAGGCGGCTGCTCCGGGCGGGTTCGCGGTCCATAAAGCCCGGCGCGAACCAGCGCTGCGCGGAGCCCTGGATCATCACGGGGGTTCCCTGGCTGCGGACGGTTTCAGCGCGTTCCAGCCATCCTTCCGGGGTGCCCAGCTTGGCGCCGCTGCACTGGACCGAGAGGCTCCTGAGGCGTTCGCCGTGCTTGATCCCCAGCTGCAGGCCGGTGGCGCCGCCGAGGGAAACCCCGGCGTAGTGGAAGGCCGCGCCGGGCGCGATGGTGTCCACGAGGTCCACCACCGCGTCCGCGAGGTCGGCCACGTCAAAGCCTTCGGTGGCCGCAGGCGAGACGCCGTGGCCGGGCAGGTCCCAGGCGACCACGTCGTAGTCGGTGCCGAGCAGTGCTGCCGCCTCGGTCCACAAGAGGGTTGACGTGCCCAGGGACGGTCCGGCCACGAGCAGGGGCCTGTCCCCCAGCGGGCGCTGGGGCGAAAGCAGCACTGCCTTCAGGGTCGGTTTAGCCACGGTTGGCTCCGTTCGCGTCGTTGGGTACTGAAGTATTGGAAGAATCTGTGGCGGACAGGGCAAAGTCCGGGAACGCTGCGAGGATGCGCCGGGAGATCCCGGCGGCCTGGCCCAGGTAACTGGCCGGATCCAGGAGCTGCTCCAGCCGGAGATCAGTGACCTGGCCGGCCGGGACAGCTTCGCGGAGCAGCCGCCGGTACGTGCCGGCCTGGTCCGCTGCCGGCACCTCAAGGGTCCGGTCCACCACGGCCTGGAGCTGCTGCTTACCCGTGGCACCGTCCCTGACCTCCAAAAGCGGTGCGACGGCGGCGCCCACCCCTTCGGCCAGCAGCAGCGGACCGGCGAGGTCCAGGTTGCGGCGCATGGCGTCCGGGAAAATCTGCAGACCTTCCGTCAATTCCTTGACGTGGCCGGCGGCGGCCAGGGCGAGGCGAAGCAGGCCGCGGAGTGCAGGCCATTCCGTGTGCCAGGCGCCGTCCGGGCGTTCGTCGTTGAAATTGGCGGCCGCCAGGTGCAGCTGGGCCGAAAGCTGGGGTGCCTGGAGAGCTGCGCTGCGGACCAGGACGGAGAGCACGGGGTTCTGTTTCTGCGGCATGGCCGAGGACACGCCCCTGCCCGCGGCCCGCGGCTCGGCGAGTTCGGCCACCTCGGGACGGCTGAGGAACAGGACATCGGCGGCGATCTTGCCGTACGCGTCCAGCACCGAAGCCAGGGCATTGCCAAGGGCCGTGATGGCCAGGCGGTTGGTGTGCCACGGTGCGGGCGCGGCGGCCAGGCCCAGCTGGACGGCCAGCGAATCCGCCAGGCCAAAGGGGGTGGACGCCGTTCCGGAGGTCAGCACGGTGCCGGCGGCCAGGGTGCCGGCGGCGCCGCCGAACTGTACCGGCAGCTGCACCTGCCCCAGCTGACGCCCGGCGGCGGCCAGGCCGTGGAACCATTGCGCGGCGCGGAGCCCGAAGGTGAACGGCAGCGAATGCTGGGTCAGGCTCCTGCCCACGCACAGCGTGTCCGCATGCCGGTCCGCCAAACGGGCCAGCGCCGCCGTCGTGCTTTTCAGGTCGGCCAACAGCGCCTCAACGGTGTTGCGCGCCAACAGCATCAGGGCCGTGTCCAGCACGTCCTGGCTGGTCAGTGACGTGTGCACCGCTTTCACGGCGCCCACGTTGGAGGTATCCCGCGCCTGGACCTGCCTCCGGAGATCGGCCAGGAGCGGGATCACGGGGTTGCCACCACCCTGGGCACGGAGCGCGATGTCTGCCGCGTCGTAGCGGCCCGCCTCGGCGGCGGAGGCCACGACGGCGGCGGAGCCGGACGGCGCCAGGCCGGCCTTTTCCAGTACGGCGGCCCAGCCGGACTCGACGGCGAGGATCGCCGCCAGCACCGCGCGGTCCCCCGTCAGCGCGCCCACCAAGGGCGACGCCGACGCGGGGCTCAGCAGGCCGGCGTCGCCGTCGGCCGCGCTTCCGAATGCGCCGGCACCCGGGGTGGTGTCGTTCACTGGAAGTCCAGGAAGACTGTTTCGCCCTCACCCTGCAGGCGGACGTCCCAGGTCAGTCCGCCGTCGGGATCGCGGCGGGCGATCAGGGTCTTCCGGCGCTCCGGGTCCAGGGAGCTGAGCAGCGGGTCCGTGGCGAGGGCTTCCTCGTTCTCCGGCAGGTAGATGCGGCTGAACAGGCGGTTCGTCAGGCCGCGGGCAAAGATGGCCACCGAAATGAACGGCGCCGACCCCGGCTCGGTGGGGCCGGGGTTCACCGTGGTGAAGGTAAACACGCCGGAGTAGCCCACGGAGCCGCGGCCCCAGCCGGTGAAGGTGTAGCCGTCGCGGACCAGCGAACCGGTCTTCTGGACGATCTTGCCGTCCGCGTCGGGCTGCCAGATTTCCAGGATGGCGTCCGGGACGGTCTCGCCGGCGCCGTCGTACACGGTGCCCTGGAGGCGGATGGAGGCCGGCGAGCCGGGGGCGAGGAGTTCATTGTCCTTCTCGAAGGGCAGGGCGTAGCCGTAGAACGGGCCGACGGTCTGACCGGGGGTGGGGACAAGCTTGGTGGTCTGGTTGCTCATGTGCCTATTCCTCGTCGCCCTCTGCGCCAAGCGCCTCGTTTTCGGTCCAGGTCCGCTTGGGCCCGGTCAGGACGATGTCCCAGTTGTAGCCCAGGGCCCACTCAGGCTCGGTCAGGTCGTGGTCGTACTTGGCCACCAGGCGGTCCCGGGCATCCTGGTCCACGATCGTCTGGTAGATGGGGTCCAGCGGGAAGAGCTGGTCGCCCGGGAAGTACATCTGCGTGATGATGCGCTGGGTGAACTCGGTGCCGAACATCGAGAAGTGGATGTGGGCGGGGCGCCAGGCGTTGAGGTGGTTCTTCCACGGGTAGGCGCCGGGCTTGATGGTGGTGAACCGGTAGGAGCCGTCCGGGCCGGTGATGCAGCGGCCGATGCCGGTGAAGTTGGGGTCCAGCGGTGCCGGGTGCTGGTCGCGCTTGTGCATGTAGCGGCCGGCGGCGTTGGCCTGCCAGATCTCCACCAGCTGCCCGGCCACGGGGCGGCCGTCGCCGTCCAGGACCTTGCCTGCGACGATGATGCGCTCACCCTGGGGTTCGCCGTTGTGCTGGATGGTCAGGTCCGACTCCAGGGCGTGCACGTCCTGGTGTCCGAAGGCCGGTGAGTACAGCTCGATGGTCTCGGGGTCTGCGTGCTGGAGGCTCTTGGTGGGGTGCCGCAGGATGCTGCTGCGGTAGGGCGGGTAGTCCAAACGGGGCTGAGTCTCGGCAGGGGCACCGTCCTTGAGTGCCCGGGCGTAAGCCTCACCCATGGCGTTGATCTCTGCACTGAGATCGGCCTGGGTCTCGATGGCACGGTCCAGGGGCAGGTGCCCGGCATGGGGTTCGGCGGCCGGTACGAGCTCGTCGGTGTCAAGCTGTTCGGTAGTGATGTGCTGCGGCACGGCTGGCTCCTTTCGT
>DATCVX010000433.1:0-5049 GCA_036566705.1 Arthrobacter sp.
TGGCGGCGCCGCTCTGGGCGGTACTGGACAGCGAGAAGGCGGGTTTTGCGGATAGCTCAGTCACCATCTAAGAGTAGTGTCACTGGGCGGCATCCGGACACCCGGCCGTCACGCGCGGGGGCGACCGGCGTCACATCATCCCGCAGCCGGGGTCCCGTCGTCGTCCTGGGGCTCCGGTGCGGCAGGACCGCCGGAAGTATCAGCGGCAGGGTCCGTCGCCGGCTCGGTCTGCTTGCCTGCAAGCCGGAGTTTCACGACGGCGGCATATTCGTCCACGTACTCCTGGCCGGAAAGACGCATGAGCTCGAACATGATCTCGTCCGTGACCTTGCGCTGCACCCCGCGGTCTTCGGCTTGCTCCCGGTATTGGCTGAAGTCCAGCGGCTCCCCGAAGATCATGCCGATCCGGCGGATGTTGGGCAGCCGTTTGCCGATGGGCTGGACCTTATCCGTACCGATCATTGCCACTGGAACCACGGGGACACCGGCCTGCAGTGCCAGCCGTGCCACACCGACCTTGCCGCGGTACAGGCGGGCGTCCGGGCTGCGGGTGCCCTCGGGGTAGATGCCCAGCAGGCCGCCGCCGTTCAGGACGTCCATGCCTGCGCTGAGCGACACAGCCGACGCCGCGCCCCCCGACCTGTCCATGGGAAGCTGGTTGGTCAGCCGGAAGAACATGGCAGTGAGCCGGCCCTTGAGTCCCGTGCCGGTGAAGTACTCGGACTTCGCCAGGAAGATCACCGGCCGGGGCACCATCAGCGGCATAAAAATCGAATCGGAAAACGACAGATGGTTGGAGGCGATGATGGCAGCGCCCTCCGCCGGGACGTTGTCCAGGCCTTTGACCCAGGGGCGGAACAGGAGACGCAGCACCGGACCCAGAAAGATCCTTTTCATGACCCAATAAAACACGTGACGAAACCTCTCCGGAAGGCAGCCGGCCAGCACTCAATCGGGCAGGGCCAGCATTCCACTGCAACCCTACTCTAGTGAGATTTGTCCCGAAGAGTGACACGATGGAGTCATGACAGAAAGCAGCATCCCGCCCCGGCCTGCCGCTTTCAGCTACCCCGGCCACGGACCCAATGCCAGGACCGGCATCGCTATCTGCCACGGGTTCACCGGTAGTCCCCTCAGTGTCCTGCCCTGGGCGGAACATCTCGCGGCCCAGGGCTTCGCCGTCTCCGTGCCGCTCCTTCCGGGGCACGGGACGGACTGGCGCCGGCTGGCCCGCTCCACCTGGCCCGACTGGCAGCGCACTTTTGAAGCGGCCTACCTTGACCTCGCTGCACGCACGGAAACCTGCTATGTGGCCGGCCTGTCAATGGGCGGTGCCATCGCGCTGCTGACTGCGTCCCGGCACGACGTGGCGGGGGTGTCGGTGGTCAATCCCGGCTTGAGCTTCTATGACCGCCGGGTGCGGGTCATCGGGGTGCTCAAGTATTTCCAGCACACGACGCTGCCCATCCAGGAGGACGAGTCCACGGCAGCCGTCACGGACGACGGCGACTATTCCCGGACTCCGCTGGCCGCCGTTCACCAGCTCAAGAAGCTCTTCGGCGCAAGCATCCGCGGGCTGCCTCGGGTTTCAGCGCCGGTCCAGGTGTTCAAGTCACGGACCGACGCCGTCGTTCCCCCGTCGTCGCTGGCCATGCTGAGGCGACGCCTGGGCGGGCACCTGGTGGAAGTCGTTGACTTGAACCACAGCAGCCACGTGGCGACCCTGGACGCCGACGCCCCTGAAATTTTTGCGAGATCCACCGCCTTTTTCCTTCAGCACGCCCACCGCCCCATCACGTCGGAGAGTTCATGACAGCCCTTCCGGACCACAGCCCGTTCCACAGTGCCTTCCGCGGCGACGGACCACGCATCGGCGTCGTCCTCTCGCACGGCTTCACCGGCAGCCCGCACGGACTGCGGGCTTGGGCCGCGTCCCTGGCCGACGCCGGATTCGCCGTGCGCATGCCGCTCCTTCCCGGCCACGGCACCACGTGGCAGGATCTGGCGCGGACCCGCTGGACCCAGTGGCACGACGCTTTGGATGACGCATACCTGGAGCTGGACGCCGAATGCGACTATGTTTTCTCCGCCGGACTCAGCATGGGCGGCGCCCTGGCCCTGCGCGTCGCGGCCACCCGGCCTGTTGCCGGGGTCATCCTCGTCAATCCCGGCCTTGTCATTGACGATCCCCGCGCCCCGCTGGCCGGCATCCTCAAGCTGGTGCTCAAGAGCACGCCGGCGATCGCCAACGACATCCTGAAAGCCGGCATGGATGAGGGGGCCTATCCCCGGACCCCGGTGGCTGCCGCCCATGAGCTCAACAAGATGTTCAAGGACACTATCCGGCTTCTCCCCCGGGTCACCGCGCCGGTTCGTGTTTTTAGGTCCACCGTGGACCATGTGGTGTCAGACTCAAGCATCGTCGCGTTGCGCCGCGGCCTCACCAACGCCCCACTGGAGCTGACGCGCCTGGAGAACAGCTACCACGTGGCCACGCTGGACAACGACGCGGAACGGATCTTCGCAGGCTCCGTCGAATTCATCCGGTCGGTCATCCCGCCGTCGGCGCTGGCCGGGGACAGCCACGCCGCGCCGGTCCACCAGGCGCCTGCAACAAGCCAGGAGGGCACGGCCCAATGACTAAACCCGATTCCGGAGCCCCGGATCCGAGTGCCAACCAGGACGACGCCGTGTGGCTGGATCTCGTTGCACGCCTGGAGGGCTCCTCATCCGGCCCCGACGCAGAAATGCCGCCAGGGGGCGCCGATGCCCGAAAGCCGGCCGGCGCACCGGGCTCCCCCGAAAGTCCGGCTGCCGGGGCGGCAGCCCCTCGCAATACAGGCACAGGCGCAAGCTTCCGGGATTTTGATCCGCTGGGGCTGGCACCGTCCGCCCCGACCGAGCCGTCAGCTGCCGAGCGGCTGGCCGCCGCGTCCCCCGGAGCTCCCGGGAGCACGGATGATCCCGCCCAGGGACCGCGGGACTACGGGGTGGACGACGACACTTTTGTGCCGGAGGATCCCCCGAGCCTCGCCGGTACGGACCCGCTGACCATGCTCGCATGGCTGGGGGCGGTGGGAGGCCCCGTTGCCCTGCTGCTGTCCGTAATGTTCTGGCGGTCCGCGCCGCTGCTTGCCATCCTGGGAATGGTGGCGGTGTTTATCCTGGCGGTGGTCTACCTGATCATGAAGCTGCCGCAGGAAAAGGACGAGAACGACGACGGAGCCCGCGTCTAAACCGCGGCCCTGCCGCTGTCAGCTACGCATCCGGCTGCTGACCCGGGACAGGTCTGCGGCACCGATCAGTCCCGCATTGGGGCCCAGGGCGGCGAGCTCGATGCCCGCCGCGGGGCGGAAGCCCCGGCCGGTCAGGTTCCTGGCGAATGCTTTCCTTGCCGGCTCCACCAGCAGGTTTCCGGCGGAGCAAAGTCCGCCGCCAATAACAAACAGGCCGGGATCGAGTGCGGCTGCCAGGTTGGCAAGTCCAAGGCCCAGCCATTCCCCGACCTCATCAAGGAGCTCACGTGAGGCGGCGTCGCCGGCCAGGGCAAGCTCCGTGACGACCGCCCCCGTGATTGCGGCGGGGTTTCCGTCGACGGCGGCAATCAGGTCCTGCGCCACGGGTGAGTTCGCCTGGGCCAGGATCCTCGCTTCCCTGCCCAGGGCGTTGCCGGAAGCATATTGTTCCCAGCAGCCGCGGTTTCCGCACTCGCACCGGTGTCCGCCGGGCATGATGATCTGGTGGCCAAACTCCCCTGCCACGCCAAAACGTCCGCGCTCGACCCGTCCGTCAAGCACCATGGCGCCGCCGATGCCGGTCCCCAGCGTGATGCAGACGAGCCTGCTCTCGCCCTGCCCGGCACCAAAGCGCCACTCCGCCCAGGCCGCCGCGTCGGCGTCGTTAGTGAGCAGGACCGGCCTGCGGAGGAGTCGCTGGAGGTTATCCCTTAACGGCTCGTTGCGCCAGGCGAGGTGGGGGCTGAACAGGACGGTGCCGCCCTCGAGGTCCATCCATCCTGCCGCGCCAATGCCCACCGACCAGATGCGGTGCCCCGCCCCCAGCTCTTCAACAAGCTCGACGATGACGCGCTCCACAGCCCTGGGATCACTGCCGGGGGTTGAGCGACGGGCTTCGCTCAGGATCCTGCCGTCAGCATCCACCACGCCGGCAGCAACCTTAGTCCCGCCGATATCGATTCCGATGGCAAGTCCCTTCCGGCCCAGCCGGAGGTGCTCACGGAACGTTGCCCCTGGCCGGGACCGGGCTGGAAGCATGGGCGGCCGCCTCTTCCAGGGTGCCGGGCGTCGGAGGGGGCCGGCCTGGGCGCCGGGGGGCGGTTCATACATAGTTCCTCATTCTAGGCCGATGGACACGCCCTCCCTGGCATCCGCACGGTCCACGGAACGCCTCGCATTGACGCGTAAGTTACTGGCCAGTAGGTTTATTACTGCACTGCCGGGTACAGGCGTACTAGTGTTAGACATACCCTGTCCGGGCCTACGGATATCAAAGGAGCTATAGTGCGCGAATTCAGCGTTCCGCCGCTGGTTGTTGTCCCCCCTCAAACCAACATCACAGACCTTGTGCTGCGACAGGCAGCCAAGCCCAGCAACCCTTCGCTTTTCTCGCGGCTGGACTCAGCAGGCGCCTGGCAGGATGTGTCCGCAAAGGATTTCCTGGCTGACGTCCAAGCGCTGGCCAAAGGCCTTATGGCCAGCGGTGTCAACGCCGGGGAGAGGGTGGGAATCATGTCCCGCACCCGTTACGAGTGGGCCTTGGTGGACTTCGCCATCTGGTTCGCCGGCGGAGTTTCGGTCCCGATCTATGAGACCTCGTCGCCGTCACAGGTTGCGTGGAACCTCAGCGACTCGGGGGCGGTGGCCGCGTTCGGCGAAGCCGCCCACCACGAGGACATCATCCGCCAGGCGGCCACCTCGGAAGGGCTGACAGCCCTGCAGCATGTGTGGCAGCTCGAAGGCAGCGGCCTGGACGCCCTCCGTGAAGCAGGCCGGGACGTCAGCGACGCCGACCTCGAAGCCCGACGCAGTT
>DATCVX010000434.1:0-8936 GCA_036566705.1 Arthrobacter sp.
CGTCCGGAGGCAGCGTTTCCGTTCGCGAGGCGGTCCGGAAGGGGCCCTCCACGCAGGACTACCTGGACGCGATCGGGGAAACCCGGACCACCGTCAGTGTTGAGGTCCACCAGCAGTTCCTCGAGGACATCGACGCGCTGGGCCGGGTCTAAGCCCCCGGCGCCGCGCGCGAACGTACACTTGCGGTCACCGGACGCGATTTCGCTGGAAGACTGCGAGCTCGCCGGGAGACTTCCGGCGAGCCGGCAGCGTTCCGGCGAATTCGAGGTGGGACGGCACCCGCGGCTCCGACACACTGGAGCCGGAACCCCGCCGACGGTACGTTTGAACCATGTCCTCAAACCCCCTTCGGCATGCCTTCTCCCGCATGGGAGGCCGGGATCCCCATGAGAAGCACCGTGCGGCCACTCCGCTGGAACTCTTCTTCGACCTGACGTTCGTCATTGCCTTCGGCGTGGCCGGGAGCCAGTTCGCGCACGAGATCGCAGAAGCCCACTTCGGTGCCGGGCTGCTGGGGTTCTCCTTTGCGATGTTCGCGGTGATCTGGGCCTGGATCAACTTCACCTGGTTCGCCAGCGCCTACGACACCGACGACTGGGTGTTCCGCGTGGTCACCCTGGTCCAGATAGTCGGCGTCCTGATCCTGGCGATGGGCATTGAGCCGATGTTCCACTCGCTCGTGGCGGGCGACCATGTGGACAACGCCGTGATGGTGGGCGGCTACGTGATCATGCGCCTCGCCTTGTGCTTCCAGTGGCTGCGCGCGGCACGGCAGGATCCCGCACGCCGGCAGACCTGCCGGCGCTACGCCACCTACCTTGGCGTGGTGCAGCTCGGCTGGATCGCGGTGCTCATCATTGAGGCGGACATCCTAACCACGTTCCTCGTGGCTGCGCCGCTGTTCATTCTGGAAATGGCCGTACCGTACGCCGCCGAGCGCGGCATGCGGACTCCGTGGCACGCGCACCACATTGCCGAGCGCTACGGGCTGCTCGCCATCATTGCCCTTGGCGAGTGCCTCATCGGCGCCATCGAAACCCTCCGCGCCATCGTGGCCCATCATGGCTGGAGCGTTGATGCGGCGCTGGTGGGATTCGGCGGAACGGCCCTTGCATTCGGCATGTGGTGGATCTACTTCATCCTGCCCGCCGGCCCGGCCCTGCATCACCAGCGCCACCGCTCATTCTTCTTCGGCTACGGGCACATGCCCGTCTTCGCTGCCATCGCCGCAACCGGCGCCGGACTGCACGTGGCGGCCTACTATATCGACGACGAAGCCCATATCAGCGCCGCCGTGGCTGTGGCCAGCATTGCGGTCCCCGTGGCGCTGTTCAAACTTTCCCTGACCTGGCTGTTCAGCGTAATGATCTGCGTGGACCGCACTGTCATTGCCGTGGCGGCCGGCGTCGTGGCCGCGCTGGCGGGCAGCGTTGGACTTGCCGCCGCAGGGGTTTCAGTACCCGCCTGCCTGCTGGTGATTGTGCTGGCGCTGGGCGTGTCGATTGTCATTGATGAGAAGCGCGGCACCGCACGAATGAACGCAGCGCTGGAGCGGATGAAAGCAGGAGCCTAAGAGGCACCGTCCGGCCGGCCGTCCGCCGTTTGTCGGGCCTCGACAGACTCGACCATCAGGGCAGTCCCGGCCACCGGGGCGTCGTCGTAGGCCAGGTTCTCGTAGTCGGTGTCGTCCTCGTCGTCCAGCCTGTCGTCCAACTCCTCCAGCAGCCACGGGTTAACCCGCGCCAGGATCTTGCGGACTTCCTCCACCTCGACGGCGGCGTAAAGTACCGGACGGGCATCACGGTATTTGGTGACCGGCGGCTTGTCCGGCCACTTCTCCGCCAGCGCCTTGACGCGCTCGGGCAGTGAGTTGTGGGCGTTGTCCGCGATCTTGACCAGCGCGGCGTCGTGATCCTCGGCGATTTCCAGGATTCCGGAGGCGTAGTCGTCAGGATTCTCGTGCAGCCGGTTGGTAACCCGCTCAATGATCCCCACAGCCCGTTCGGAAACGCCCATGTCCAGCAGCGCCTGCCTGGTGATGGGAGTGTCTTCGGCGATGTCGTGCAGGTACCCGGCGATCCGGATGTCGTCGTCGAAATCTGCCAGCGCATCCCCCACCGCGATCACGTGGTCACGGTACGGCCGCTTGAGCTTGTCCTTCTGCCGGTTGTGGGCCACCTCGGCCAGGACCTTGGCCGTCTCAACAGTGAATCTGGGCGCGGGGCTGTGCTCCGTGGAGTGCTGGTCTGACATCCCCCAAGCCTACGCGCCGGGCCACACGTGTACGTCCGCGCCGGAACTATTCGCGGCCCCAGAGCGCCTTGCGCAGCAGCGCCTTGAGGGTGGCCACCTCGGCGGCCCCGAGGCCCTGCAGGGCGTCTGTCTCGGCGCGGGCGGCCGCTTCGGAAGCCTGCGCATGTAGTTTGGCGCCTTTTACGGTTGCGGTAACGGTCTTGGCCCGGCGGTCCTGTTTGCCGGGAGACCGGACCACGAGGCCGCGTTTTTCCAGCTCATCCACCAGGGCAACAATCTGGCTCGGATCCAGGCTGAGGAAGTCTGCGAGCTCACGCTGGGTAGGTTCCAGCCCGCTGTTGGCGAGGATCAGCACCGAATACGAGCGTTCCTTTAGCTCGAACTCAGCCAGGGCCTGGTTGTTCAGGACGGATCCGGCGGCGTGCAGCTTGGCCAGGAGGAACCCCACATCGTTGGTGATCGGAGCGTCCACCAGCTTCTCGGCGCCGGCCAGCTTTTCGCCCATTGTTTCGATCGTCATGACCCGCTCCAGATAGTTCCCAAAATAAATCGTTGACATTTACAACAATCCATATTCTCATGGATACAGAACAGCATCCCATGCCGGACGGCGGGATGCACGGTCAGCTAGCAAAGGAGCAGCGATGAGCCTGTCAGGCAAAGTAGCAATCGTCACCGGAAGCGGACGGGGCCTTGGCCTTGCCTACGCCCAGGAGCTTGCCCGGCAAGGCGCCGCCGTCGTCATCAACGACGTGGACGCAGACGTCGCAGCGGACGCAGTGCGCACTATTGAGTCCGACGGCGGCCGCGCCGTTTCCGTCGTCGCCCCCGTGGGCAGCACTGAGGTTGCCAAGGAGCTGGTACGAAAAGCGGTGGAGTCGTTCGGCCGGCTGGACATTCTGGTCACCAACGCCGGCATCCTGCGGGACAAGTCCCTGCTGAAGATGACTGACGAGGACTTCGACCTGGTGATCAACGTGCACCTGAAGGGCACCTTCACCTGCGTCCGCGAAGCGTTCGGCTACTTTAAGGAGAACGGCATCGCCGGCAGGATCATCACCATCGGCTCCCCCACCGGGCAGCGCGGCAACTTCGGCCAGACCAACTACGCCGCCGCCAAGGCCGGCATCGTGGGCATGGTCCGCACCTGGGCCCTGGAGATGAAGAAGGCCGGAGTGACCGTCAACAGCGTAATCCCGGTGGCCGCGACCGCGATGACCAAGACCGTCCCCTACTTCCAGAAGGCCGTCGAAGCGGACGAGCGCGGTGAGGCCATGCCGTCCTTCTTCCGCCACGACCTCGGCTTCGGAACGGCCGACGACGTCGCCGGCCTGGTTGCCTTCCTCGCCTCCGACGCGGCGGCAGGGATCACCGGCCAGGCCATCGGCGCGGGCGGTGACCGGCTGCAGCTCTGGACCCACCCCGAGGCCGCCGCCACCGAATACCGCGAAGGCGGCTGGGGCTACCAGGACCTTATCGACAACTTTGATGGTCTCTTTGGCGGGAAACTCCAGCGTGTCGGCGAGGAATTCCTCCCGCTCCCCGAAGAACTCAACCCGTCACAGCCTGCAGGGGCCCGCTGACATGGCTGCCACCCGCTACGAACCGGGCATCGACGCCGCACAGCTCGATGCCATTGATATGCACGTCCACCTCGAAGTGGACAGCTGCGGCCACGGCTCGCTCCCGGACGCACTCACCGAAGCCTCCGCCAAATACTTCAAATCCGAGGACCGCACGCCGTCGCTGGACCGCATCGCGGAGATCTACCGCGGACTGAACATGGCCGCCGTCGTCTTCACCGTGGACGCCCGCACCCAGCTCAAGCACGAACCCAACAGCATCCCGGACCTCATCGCCGGCGCCGCCCGGAACAACGACGTCCTGATCCCCTTCGGCAGCGTGGACCCCTGCACCGGCGAGGACGCGATCGCCGGTGCCAAGCACCAGGCGGTTGAACTCGGCGCCCGCGGCTTCAAGTTCCACCCGTCCCTGCAGGGCTTCGACCCCTCCAACGAGCAGTTCTACCCGCTCTGGGAAACCCTGCAGGAACTCGGCCTGCCGGCCATCTTCCACACCGGCCAGAACGGCATGGGAGCCGGGCTGCCAGGCGGGTACGGCATCAAGCTGGCCTACTCCAACCCGCTCCTGCTGGACGCCGTGGCAGCCGACTTCCCCGAACTGCAGATCATCATGGCCCACCCGTCGGTACCGTGGCAGGACGAAGCCAACTCCATCGCCACCCACAAATCCAACGTGTTCATCGACCTCTCCGGCTGGTCACCCAAATACTTCCCGGAATCCCTCGTGAAGGCGTCCAACTCCTACCTGCAGGACAAGGTGCTCTTCGGCACCGACTTCCCGCTCATCACCCCGCAGAAATGGCTGGGCGCGTTCGCAGACCTGCCGCTCAAGGACGAGGTCCGGCCAAAAATCCTCAAGGACAACGCCGTCCGCCTGCTCGGACTGGGCGGCTGAGATGAGTGCCACGACGGTTGAGCAGACGCCTATTGCCGAAAAGGCCCGGCTGTACGGCGTTTGCGACTATTACGACGCCGAGTCCCTGCTCACGGCGGATGAGCGCCGCGTGCTGGGGCGGCTACGGAGTTTCCTGGACCGGGAGGCGCAGCCGCTGCTGCCCGATTACTGGGAACGGGGCGAGTTCCCCACCCAGCTGGCCCAGCCGCTGATCGACCTGGACCTGATGGAACCTGCGGAACTGACCGGTGGCGCTGGTTCTGGCAACAACCAGGCCCGCGGGATCTACCAGGGCTTCCGGATCTTTGAGCTGGCCCGAACGGACGCCTCGCTGGCCACCTGGTACACCTCCCAGGCCGGACTTTTCCGCACCGCCATCCGGGTGGGAGCATCACCGGAACAGCAGGCCGAGTGGATGCCCAGGGTCATCGACTTCTCACTCAAAGGCGTCTTCTCCCTCACCGAACCGGAATCGGGATCGGACATCGCCGGCGGGCTCTCCACCACCGCCCGGCGTGTCCGGGACGGCGACGGGGACGGCTGGATCCTTGACGGCACCAAACGCTGGATCGGCGGCGCGGCGAGCGCCGACGTGCTGGCGGTCTTCGCCAGGGACCAGGAAGACGGCCAGGTGAAGGCGTTCCTGGTGGACCGCACGGCGGACGGCGTCACACTGGAAAAGATCCATGGCAAGACTGCCCTGCGGATGATGCAGAACGCACACATCACCCTCGACGGCGTCAAGGTGCCGGAGTCCATGCGGCTGCACAACGTTAACTCCTTCAAAGATGTAGCCGCGATGCTGCGGGCCATGCGCTCCGACGTTGCGTGGATCGCCACCGGCCTGCAGGCCGGCGCCTTCGAGGCGGCACTGCGCTACGTCAGCGAACGGCGGCAGTTCGGCCGCCAGCTCGGCTCCTTCCAGCTGGTCCAGGAAAAACTCGCCCGGATGCTCGGCAACGTGACCTCCGCGCTGTCCCTGGTGGTGCGGCTGACGGAGCAGCAGGCCAAGGGCATCTACCGCGACCAGGACTCAGCCCTGGCCAAGATGCAGACCTGCCTGCTCATGCGCGAAACCGTGGCCCTCGCCCGCGAAGTGGTGGGCGGCAACGGCATCACGCTGGAGTCCGACGTCGCCAGGTTCCACGCCGACGCCGAGGCCGTCTACTCCTATGAAGGCACCCACGACATCAACGCACTCATCATCGGCCGCGCCCTCACCGGCGAAAGCGCCTTCACGCGCTGACCGCGGCGAACTGAACAGACCAACACCTCAAAGCCGACGGCGGCAGCACCGCACCGCCGTCGGAAACGTCCCTACACACCGATCTCCACAGGAGGCAAAGATGCCCAATCTCGTCGTCGACTTCGACAAACTGCTCACCCTCGCCGGCACCGACCTCGGGGTCACCGAATACCGCGAAATCACCCAGGAACAGATCAACAAATTCGCCGATGCCACCGGCGATGACCAGTGGATCCACGTGGACCCGGAGCGCGCCAAGGACGGTCCGTTCGGCGCCCCCATCGCCCACGGCTTCCTCACCCTCTCCCTCATCATCCCGTTCTGGGGCGAACTGTTCGACGTCGACGGCGTCACTACCAAGGTCAATTACGGCCTCGACAAGGTCCGCTTCACCTCGCCCGTGAAGGTGGGCTCACGGATCCGCATGCAGGCCACCATCGCCGAGGTCACCGAGGTCAAGGGCGGCGCCCAGATCAAGGTTGCCAACACCATTGAAATCGAAGGCCAGGAACGCCCCGCCGTCGTGGCAGAGTTCCTCGCCCGCTTCTACAAGTAACCCCCTTCCACCTGCATTTACCTGTTCAAAGGAAATAGCCAATGTCCGGAGTTACACAGCTTCAAGGTATGGGCACGGCCGAGCGTCGCAGGGAAGCGCGCACGGTCATTGCCTCCAGCTACCTGGGCAGCACCATCGAGTATTACGACTTCCTCCTCTACGCCACCGCGGCAGCAGTGGTCTTCCCCAAGGTCTTCTTCAGCGGCATGGACGACTGGGTGGGGGTGGTGGCCGCCTACGGCACCTTCGCCGCCGGCTACGTGGCCCGTCCCCTTGGCGGCGTTATCTTCGGCCACTTCGGCGACAAGGTTGGCCGAAAGAGCATGCTCATCATCTCCATGCTGGTCATGGGCATCGCCTCCACCCTGATCGGCGTGGTCCCGGACGCCTCCGTGGCCGGCCCGTGGGGTGCCGTGCTGCTGGTCATCCTCCGCGTTTTCCAGGGCATCGCCGTCGGCGGCGAATGGGGCGGCGCCGCGCTGATGGCGCTGGAACACTCAGAATCGGGAAAGCGCGGCTTTGCGGCCTCATTCGTCAACGCCGGCGCCCCGACCGGCGCAGTCCTGGGAACCCTCATCATGGGCGCGTTCTCAGCCCTGCCGAACGACCAGTTCCTCACCTGGCGATGGCGCGTGCCGTTCCTGCTCTCCTTCGTGCTGCTGGGTGTGGGCATGTTCGTCCGCCTCAAGGTCTCCGAAAGCCCCATCTTCAAGGCTGCCCTGGAACAGGAGGAAGCCGAGCGGAAGCTCGCGGAGCAGGAAGCCATGAACCAGGGCCTGGCCAGCAAGCGCGACATCCCGCTGCTCCAGGTGCTGCGCCGGCCCAAGACGCTGATCTTCACCATGCTGGCCGGAGCCGCCGGCTTCGCGCTCCAGGTGGTCATGGCAACGTTCTCGGTCACCTTCGCGGTCTCGAAGGGCGCGGACCGGCAGGGTGTCCTGTACGCCTTCGCCGCGGCATCGGCCCTTTCCATCGTGTTTGTCATCCTGGGCGGGCGGCTGTCCGACAGACTGGGCAGGCGTCCGGTCATGATCGGCGGCCTGGTGCTGTTCGTCATCTACCTCATACCGATGTTCCAGCTGCTGTCCTCCAACAACGTCATGCTGATCTTCGTGGCGTTCGCCATTGGGCTGATGATCCATTCCACGCTTTTTGGTCCACTGGCGGCTTTTGTGTCCGAACAGTTCGGCACGACGTCCCGTTACACAGGTGCCTCCCTCGGCTACCAGCTGGCCACCCTCCTGGGCGCGGGCTTCACTCCCGGAATCGTTGCCCAGATCTTCAAGGACTCGGGCCAGGACACGGCATCGGTGGTGACCTACCTGGCCATCATGTCCGTAGTGTCCATCGTGTTCATCCTGCTCACCCGGGAGCCCAGGAACAACGACCTCCTCACGGTCAAGTCCTGATCCTTGCCCGTGATAACGGACTAATCTCACAAGTAGAAAGGATGCGCCGTGGAAAACTTTGGCATCGGCTCGTGGCTGCAGCGTCGCCGCCCCAAGTCCGGACGCAAGACCGCGCTCATCAGCGGGGAGCGGGAACTGAGCTACGAAGAGTTCGCGGACCGGAGCGTGCGGCTGGCCAACGCCTTGCGGGACCGCGGTGTGGCCAAAGGCGACAGGGTGGCCTACCTCGGCGAGAACCATCCCTCGTTCCTTGAGACACTCTTCGCCTGCGGCCTGCTGGGCGCCATCTTCGTCCCGCTCAACACCCGGCTGGCACCGCCCGAGATCCAGTTCCAGCTCCAGGACTGCGGGGCCGTGGCCCTCATTCACGCCGGAAGCCTGGACGGCCTCGCCGCCAGTGGTTCGGCCGGCACCGCCGTGGTCCGGCGGATCGTAGTGGCTGACTCCTTCCACGCCACCGCCAACGGTAGCCAGGGCACGGGCGTTCAGGGTGCTGGCAGTCCGGGCACGACGGCGGTGGAGGACTTCGAGGCGGCGCTCACCTCAGGCTCGGCTGACTTCGTGGACGAGGCCGTGGCCCTGGACGACGGCGCCATGATCCTCTATACGTCCGGCACCACCGGGCAGCCCAAGGGAGCCCTGCTCACCCACGGGAACATCGTCTGGAACTGCCTGAACGTGATCGTCGACTTTGATTTCGCCTCCACGGACGTCGCCCTGATGATCTCGCCGATGTTCCATGTTGCGTCATTGGACATGGGGGTGCTGCCCACGCTCCTGAAGGGCGGGACGGTCATCCTGGAGCCCAGGTTCGATCCCCTTCGGACCCTGGGGCTGATTGAAAAGCACCGCGCCACCACCATCAGCGGCGTTCCCACCACCTACCAGATGCTGTGCGAGCATCCTGCCTGGGAGGGCACGGACCTGGGCTCGCTGAACAAACTCACCTGCGGCGGCTCGGCGGTCCCCCTGAGGGTCCTGGAGGCGTACGAAC
>DATCVX010000435.1:0-2840 GCA_036566705.1 Arthrobacter sp.
GCGCCGATGGACCGCAAAGCCCTCTTCGCCGACATCCGGGTCCAGCTCGATGCCGGGATGGCCTGGCTCAAGAGCCACTACCCGCATCTGCCGGTGGAATCCGAGCTGAAGGACGGCTCGCCGGTGGACGTGCTCGTGGAGGCCAGCCGGCATGTGGAACTGATCGTGGTGGGCACCCGCGGACGCGGCGGCTTCACCGGGATGCTGCTCGGCTCTACGTCCGACGGCGTTCTGCACCACGCGAAGGGACCTGTCCTTGTTGTCCCGGACCGGGACGACCCGCGGCTGGCTGACCGGGCAAGCTTCGGCCCCATCCTCGGGGCAGCCTGAGGCTCCCGGCACGTCATCTGAAGCCACCGCCCGCAGTCGCCGTCCCACGTCCCAGCTTCAGCCGCAGGCCTCATGATCAGGAGGCATGGAAATGCCAGATACCGTTGGCCCGGTCCTGGGACTGGAGCACGTCCGCGCCGGCATGGTGCAACTCGTGGGCGGCAAGGCCGCGAACCTGGGTGAGCTGCTCGCCGCCGGGCTGCCCGTACCGGACGGCTTCTGCCTCACTACTGACGCGTACCGCCAGGCCACTGGCGGCAACCTGGAGGACCGGCAACAGGACGGCGCGATACCTCATGGGGGCGCCCTTGCCGGGATCCATGAGGCGCTGAACGGCCACGCGCGGAACGGGGCCTCCCGAAACGGAACCGCCCACGGCGACCTGCCGGCCCTCGCCGCGCTCGCGGGGCGGGCGCGGGACCTGGTCCGCGGCACGCCGGTTCCGCCTGACATAGCCGCGGCCATCGGGCATGCCTATGCCGCACTGGGTGCCGACGTGCCGGTAGCAGTCAGGTCCTCGGCCACGGCCGAGGACCTTCCCTCCGCCAGCTTCGCCGGTCAGCAGGACACCTACCTGAACGTGGTGGGGACCGCCGCCGTCGTGGAGGCCGTCCGGAACTGTTGGGCCTCGCTCTGGACGGACCGGGCTGTCAGCTACCGCGCGGAGCTGGGGATCGACGCCTCCACGGTGGCGCTGGCCGTTGTAGTCCAGCGGATGGTGGACGCCGTGACGGCCGGAGTGATGTTCACTGCCAACCCGTTGACCGGCCGGCGGCAGCAGGCAGTCATAGATGCCAGCCCCGGGCTCGGCGAAGCCGTGGTCTCCGGCTCAGTCAACCCGGACCACTTTGTGGTGGACCCCGACACGGGGCAGGTCATTGAGCGGCGGCTCGGGGACAAACGCCTGGTGGTGCGGCCGCTGCCGGGCGGCGGAACCGAAACACTGGACGTGCCCGACACCGGATCGACCGCCTGCCTGACGGACGGCCAGGCAGCCGACCTTGCCCGGCTTGGCCTAAGGGTGGAGCGGTATTTCGGCTCGCCCCAGGACACCGAATGGGCCATCGACGCTGACGGCCGGCTGTGGCTGACGCAGTCCCGCCCCATCACCACGCTGTATCCGCTTCCGGAGCCCGGATCGGCCCGGGAAGGCACCAGGGTCTACCTGTGCTTCAG
The DNA here is from genome assembly GCA_036566705.1 of Arthrobacter sp. GTDB lineage: Bacteria > Actinomycetota > Actinomycetes > Actinomycetales > Micrococcaceae > Arthrobacter. The sequence goes on from DATCVX010000435.1 coordinate 1,507, forward strand.
CCTTGCCCAGGGCCTCACCCGCCCCATCACTCCAATGGGGCTGGCCTCGTTCAAACTGATAGGCTCCTCCGTTGCGCGGGCCGCCCGCTTTGACGTTCCGGAGCCCCGGAACGGCCCGTCACCGTTTGCGGAAATCGGGCAGCGCATCTATTTCGACCTGACCACCGTTGCCCGAAGCGCCGTTGGACGTCGGATCGTTCCCCGCGTGTTTGACGTGATGGAGGCCCGCTCCGCTACGGTGCTGCGGCGTGTCTTCGAAGATCCCAGGTTTTCGGTGACGAACAGGACCCCCATCGGCCTGCTGCGGCACGTGGTTCCGGCGGCGGTGCATGCCAGGGCACCTGAGACGCTGCTGCGTGCCCTGTTCAGGCCGGAAGCGGCGCTGCGGAAGGTGAACCGGTTTGCGCGGGACTTCGGGAAGTCCCTGGAGCTCGGGCCGGGGGCCACTCCGGCCGAGCGCCTCGACCACGCCGAATTCCTCCTGGGCAACCGCCTCTTCTCGATCGTGCCCGCGGTCCTTCCCGTCCCGGCGCTGGGATTCGGCATGCTGGCGTTCGCAGGCAAGCTGCTGGGCGGTCACAACCGCTGGGACGATCTTCAGCACGTGCTGCGCGGGCTGCCAAACAACGTGACCACGGAGATGGACCTGGAACTGTGGCGGCTCGCCACGGTGATCAGGGAAGACGGCGGATCGTCCAGTGCGGTCAGGAGCCAGACACCGGCTGCGCTGGCCGGGCAATTTAAGGCCGGGGAACTGCCGGCGGTGCTGCAGGCCGGGTTGGCCCGCTTTATGGACAGGTACGGCCAGCGGGCCGTGGCTGAAATCGACGTGGGCATGCCGCGCTGGTCCGATGATCCCACCCACATCCTGGGGGTCCTTGCCAATTACCTCCGGCTGGAGGACTCGAGGCTTGCTCCGGATGTGCAGTTCAGCACTGCCAACGAGCAGGCAGAGGAAACCGTGGTCCACCTCGTGGCGGAAGCCCGGCGCCGCGGCCGGCTCCGCGGTGCCCTGGTCCGGGCGGCGCTGCGGCGGGCCAGGCTCTTCGCCGGGCTGCGCGAAATGCCCAAATACCAGATAGTGGTGGGCCTCGCCGAGGTCCGCCGGCAGTTGCAGCAGGTGGGCGCCGCGCTGGCCGAGGCCGGAAGCATCGCGGATCCGGACGACATCTTCTTCCTCGACTTCAGCGAGGCCCGGCAGGGCCTCAATGGACCCGCGCCCGCGGACCTGCGCAGCCTTGTTGACCGGCGGAGGGAGGCGTACACCCGTGAACTCGAACGCCGCCACGTGCCCCGGCTTCTCCTCTCGGACGGAACAGAACCCGAAGCCGTAC
>DATCVX010000436.1:0-14679 GCA_036566705.1 Arthrobacter sp.
CTCCATCCCAGCACGGACTGCAGGTAGAGCGTCAGGATGAACTGGAAACTCAGGTAGGAACCGAACAGCCCCACGGCACTGAGGTTGGCCCGGGCAACCCAGCCTTCCCTGAGGATGCTGAACCGGATCAGGGGGTGTTTGACGCGGTTTTCAATCACGGCGAACGCTGCCAGCACGCCGGCGGAGGCCACGAATCCGGCGATAGTTGCCACAGATCCCCAGCCGTTCCCCGGTGCCGCTACCAGCGTGTACACCAGCCCCAGCATGCCGGCCGCGAGAGTGACGGCGCCCCAGACGTCATGCCCGCTCTCCTGCTCCCCGTCGGCGGTCCGCCCTGGGGCGCCGTCCCGGGGGATGTACTTCAGGCCAAGGATCACGACGGCGACTGCCACCGGAACGGAGACCAGGAAGGTCCAGCGCCAGCTCAGTGACGTCATGAGGCCTCCCACCACCAGGCCGAGGGAGAATCCGCTGGCGCCGAACGTGGTGAAGATGGACAAGGCGCGGTTGCGTTCGCGCCCCTCCGCGAAGTTGGTGGTGATGATCGAGAAGGCAGTGGGAGCCGTGAATGCGGCGGCCAGGCCCTTGACGAAACGGGTGGCGATCAGCAGGGCCGGGTCATCCACCAGGCCGCCGAGCAGAGATGCGGCGGCGAAGACGCTGAGCGCAATCAGGAAGATGCGCCGCCGGCCCAGCAGGTCCGCCATCCGTCCGCCCAACAGGAGCAGGCTTCCGTAGCCGAGCACGTAGGCAGAGACGATCCACTGCAGGGATTCGGTCCCGAGATGAAGTTCGGTGCCGATCGAGGGTAGGGCCACACCGACCATTGATACGTCCAGTGCGTCGAGTGCCAGGACGGTGCACAGGACCAGGAGGAGCATCCATTGTGCCCGGGTCCAGCGCACAGCTGTAAGCCGATCTCCGGCTGGTCTTTCAAGGGTGGGAGTTGAAGTCATGGCAACAACTTATATGACACGTCATTGAATGACAAGGAATATTATGACGTGGACTTTTTGATGGCTCATCGACTAGAATCGCTGCATGGCAAAACCGCAGGACCGCCAGCTGGTTGAGCAATGGCGCAGCATGCAGACCACGTACTTCCAGACCGCAGGGGCGCTGGAGCGTGCGCTGGAGGCGAAGTTCAACATCGGCCTGACGGAGTTTGAAATCCTGGACCTCGTGGCCGAAAGCGCCGACGCAGCATGCCGCATGAAGCAACTCGGTGAGCGCACCCCGATGACCCAGAGCGCCATGTCCAAGGTGGTGGACCGGCTCGACAAGGCCGGGCTTATTTCCCGCCAGTCCTGCGAAGATGACCGGCGCTCACTGTTCCTGGAACTCACGGACGCCGGCCGCGCACTCCACCGGCAGGCCGCCGTCGAACACCGCGCCCTGCTCAGGGAAAACCTGGGCAAGGACTAACAACCGGCTCTTGCCATCATCTGCAGCACTCTTTTCGCCTTCCTGGTGCCCCGGAACAATGGCCCAAGTGGGGCCGGCCGCCACGCCAGTAGGGCACGCCTTGTCGGGGAGGACCGGGAGGTCAGCAGCCGCAGGACCGGCGAATGATGAGCTCTGTGGGGAGGAGCTGGACCTTGCCGCCTGAACTGTTGGAAGAGAGTGCGGCATCGACGGCAGCTTCGGCAATCTGGTTGATGGGCTGCCGGACGGTTGTGAGCTGGGGCCAGCTGAACTCCGATTCAGAGGTTCCGTCGAAGGAAACGACGGCGATGTCCTCAGGTATGGAGAGGCCGGCCTCGTGGATGGCGCGAAGGGCGCCAACTGCCAGCAGGTCGGAGCTCGCGAAAATGGCCGTGGGCGGCTTTGGCAACGCAAGTAGTCGGCGCGTGGCTTCGTAGCCACCTTGCCTGGTGAAGTCGGTGAATTCCGCGGGGCCCTCGGGCAGGCCTGCGTCCCGGAGTGCCTTCCTCCAGCCGTTATGGCGCGGGTCGACGCGGGCCGGGTCAATGTCTTTTCCGACCAGAATGGCAATGTTCTGGTGGCCGTGGCCGATTAGGTGCTGCACGCCTATGGCGGCGCCCTGTTGGAAGTCGGTGCTGACAGTGGGTATCCCGTGTACAGCACTGGACTGGTCGATGAGCACCCGGGGAATTCCATGGACCGGCATGGCCGCGACTTCGCTCGGGGTGAGCACCGTGGCGAGGATGATCGCATCGACCTGCCGTGACACCAGATTAAGGGTGTTGTGTCGCTCGGTTTCGGCGTCCGTGCGCGAGTTTGCTGCAAGGAGCGCGTAGCCTCGGGCGGCGGCCGCCTGCGCGATGGCGTCCGTGAGCTCCGCGAAGTAGGGGTTCGTGCTGTCAGGGACAATCATTCCCAGCAGCCGCGCGGAACCCATTGTCAGTGCCCGGGCGGTCGCATTTGGCTGGTACTGGAGCGCCTTGATGGCTTCGCGCACCTTTGCCGCAGTGGCTGCGGCGACCGGCTTGGGGCCACCGTTGATGACATAACTGACCACTGCGGTGCTAACCCCTGCGTAGCGGGCAACGTCCGTTCGCGTTACTCTCGCGGATCCTGCTTGTGCCTGCGGACTTGCCACGAAGACCACCCTCCACTCCCTTGTTGGCTACAGTCTACCCGGGTGGATTCATGCTTGGCGCCATAACTGCCATGAATTTAGGCGCCATTACGAACCCTTGCACCATTGAGTCTACCCGGGTAGACTCAATTTCGAACGGATGAGCAGTGATCCTCCTCACGTTCCGGCCTGACGATATCCAGGCATCAAAAACGCTTCCAACAAGTTCTACATTCCCAGAGGAATCAAAGATGATGACCATTCCAAAGTCCCGCAACGGGGCGCGGATTCTCACCGCGGCCGCCGCAGTCTCGATCGCCGCCCTGGTACTGACCGGCTGCGGCGGACCGGGGGCAGGCAGTACCGATTCAGCCGTTGAGCCGGGCTCCGGAGAAGGCACCCTTAAAGTTTGGGCCGTGGACGGTCAGGCGGCCGAGAACGACGCCCTCAAAAAGATCATCTCGAACTTCGAGAGCTCGCAGGCCAAAATCAAGGTTGATCTCAAACTCTTCCCCTCAGACCAGTACACCAAGGCCGTGAATTCTGCCGCGCCGGGCGATCTTCCCGATGTCCTGGACTTCGATGGGCCTACCTTGGCCAGCTTCGTCTATAACGGGAAGATGGCACCGCTGAAGGGCTCTGTTTCCGACGCGACACTGTCCAACCAGACCGACTCCATCAAGGCCCAGAACACTGTTGATGATGCCGTGTATGGCGTGGGCATGATGAATGCCGGCCTCGCGTTGTGGGGCAACAAAAAGCTCCTGGACTCTGCGGGTGTTGCCTACCCGACCACCCCGGAAAAGGCCTGGACTGCTGATGAGTTCACCGCAGTCCTGGACAAGCTCGCCGCCGTCGTCCCGGGAGGCAAGCCGCTGGATCTTTCGGAGCAGTACGGCTTCGCCGGTGAATGGGGCACATGCTGTTCGGCGGGGCCCGTCATCTGGTCTGGAGGCGGCACCATGCTCAAGGACAACAAAGCATCCGGAGCGCTGGACTCCGACGCCAACGTCAAGTCCCTCACGAAATTCGCCAGCTGGAAGAAGTACACCGATCCCAACGCTGACGGACTCGCATTCCCTGGCGGACGCGTCGCGCTGAGCTGGGTCGGGCATTGGACCTACCCCACCTACAAGGCCCTCGGAAGCGATCTGGTCTCCATCCCACTGCCGGACTTCGGCAAGGGCACCAAGACCGCATCCGGAACCTTCGCCTGGGGCATGGGTGCCACCACGAAGAACGGTTCTGCGGCCGGGAAATTCCTGGACTTCCTGATGTCTGACGAGAGCGTCCGCACGTACACCGACGCCAACGGAGCGCCTCCCGCTACCAAAACGGCATTGGCCGCTTCCGATCTCTACGGACCCGGCAAGCAGCTGCAGCTCCTGGGCGACCAGCTGAGCAAGGCGTGCGGACCGGAGGACCAGATCAACGACACCTGCGTCAGCGTTACCCGGCCGGTAACTGCCGGCTACCCCATCGTCACGGACCAGGTGGGCAAAGCCGAGGCAGCCATCTACGCCGGCAAGGACGCCAAGGAAGCCCTCAGCGCCGCCGCCCGCGCCATCGACCAAAACTTCGCCGACAACGACGGATACAAGAACTAAAGCATCAGCAGCCAGTCCGGCCGCCGGCCACAACCGGCGGCCGGGCGGACCACGGACTTGAACCCAGCGAAAGCCACCATCATGACCACCCAACTGCAACAGATCCAAAGGGCCAAGGCGCCAGCCAAGCGAAGGTCCTCCGCCAGTCTTGCCTGGCACAGGTACGCCGGCCCACTTTTCGCCAGCCCGGCCCTGCTCGGACTCGCCATCTTCCTGGTCGCACCATTTGTCCTGGCACTCGTGCTGTCCTTCTACCGCGTGCAGCTCAACAGCCCGCGCCCGGCGCGGTTCATCGGATTCGAGCAGTACGCCCGCCTGTTCACCGATCCCGACATGTCTGCAGCCTTCGGCCAGGCACTGCTGAACAACTTCACCTTCGCCCTCATCGTCGTACCCGTGCAGACGGTTTTGGCACTCGCCCTGGCCGTACTCGTCAACCGCAAACTGCGCGGCATGGTGATCTTCCGGACCTTCATCTTCATGCCGCTGGTATTCCCCCTGGCACTGACAGCCGTGATCTGGCGACTCATTTACTCCCGCGGCGACGAGGGCCTGCTGAACGCCATCCTGGGTCTCTTCAGCGGCGGGGCCTTATCGAGCCACGACTGGCTCGGCGTTCCCGCCACAGCTCTGGGGTCCATCATTGTCATGTCGATCTGGCAAAGCGTGAGTTTCCAGATGATCATCGTGCTCGCCGCACTGCAGGGCGTGCCCACGGAACTCTATGAGGCGGCGTCGCTGGACCGCGCGAACAAATGGGCTCAATTCCTCAACGTCACCGTGCCGGGCATCAGGAACACCCTGATCTTCGTTGCCCTCATCACCACGATCTTCTCCTTCCGGCTCTTCGACCAGGTGTACCTCCTGAGCCGGTCCGGGAGCGTTGACCGCGGTTCGACCGAGACCGTGATGACCCAGATCATCAACACCGGATTCGACAACAACAACGTCGGCCAGGCCGCCGCCATGACCGTCATCTTCATGCTGATCATCACCGTGATCGCAATCATTCAACGCGCCGCGGCGCGCCAACGGGGAGGCGTCTGATGACGATGTCCAACACCGCAAAGCCAGGGCGGCGCAGCGGAAGCATGAAACGCACACGCCGTTGGCAAACCGCGCTCCACTACCTGATACTGACAGCTGTTTCCCTGTTCTTCTTCCTGCCCGTCTACTACCTCATCGTTGGAAGCTTCCGCCCGTCAGCCGAGGTCCTCAGCGGGCTCAGCGGCTTCGTCCCGACCAACCTGTCCTTCGATAACTACACCGGCGTCTTCGAGCACCTCAGTTCAAGCGCCACGGGCTATTTCGGACAGTTCGCGGTCGTCTCAATCATCGTCACCACGGCTGTTGTTGCGGGCAGCCTGGTCGTGAATTCGATGGCCGCTTACTCGTTCGCACGGATGCAGTGGCGAGGGAAGAAAGTCCTCTTCCTGCTGGTGATTGTCCTGACAATCATCCCGTTCGAAGCAGTCGCCCTGCCGTTGTACTTCATGTTTTCCGGCCAGCGGGACACCGTTCTTATCCAGGCGATTCCTTTCATTGCCAACGCGTTCTCGATTTTTCTGTTCTATACCTTCTTCCTCGACGTTCCGGGCGAAATCGAAGAGGCGGCACGCCTTGACGGTGCCGGGCCATTCAGGACGTTCTTCCAGGTGGTAGTGCCAATCACCAAGCCGGCGTTTGCCACTGTCGCCATCCTCACCTTCCTGGCACAGTGGGGATCGTACCTGTGGCCGGTCCTCATGGTTTCGGACCCCGCCGTCCGGCCGCTCCCGCTGGCAATCAGCATCTTCCAAAATCAACAGCCACCCGAGTGGGGCCAGGTGCTCGCCTTCGGGACGATGTTTATCGTCCCTGTCCTGGCGGTCTTCCTGATCTTCCAGCGCTGGTTCGTCGCCAGCATCAGCAGCTCCGCAGTAAAGGGCTGACACTTCCAACCAGGCCCCCGCCCCGGCGGATCGCCGCAACTGAAAAGGTGTGTTCAATTTGGTTTTCAGTCTCAAGGACTCATGGGTGTGGGACTTCTGGCTCGCCGACGACGGCTCCACGTTCCACATGTACTACCTCCATGCCCCAAAGAGCCTCGGAGATCCGGCGCTCCGGCACCGGAACGCCAAGATCGGGCACGCCACCTCGCAGGACCTGAGCAACTGGGTCCCGCACGGTGTGGTCCTTCAGCCTGATGACCAGGACGCGTTTGACGCAACGTCCACATGGACCGGAAGCGTGCTCCAGGGCCCTGACGGTATGTGGCGGATGTTCTATACCGGCGCCCGCTTCTACGAAACACACAACATCGAGGCCATTGGCGTCGCCACCTCCCCGGACCTTTACTCCTGGACCAAGCAGCCCGCCGTTGTCATCGAACCCGATGAACGCTGGTACGAGAGGTACGGCGACTCCACGTGGCCGGAAGAAGCCTGGCGGGACCCTTGGGTATTCGCCGACCCGGCAGGCGAAGGCTGGCACATGCTGATCACCGCGCGGGCCAACTCCGGAGATGTCGACAATCGCGGGGTCGTCGGCCACGCTGTATCGCCCGACCTTGAGACCTGGGAGGTCAGGCCGCCGCTGAGCCAGCCAGGCGCCGGCTTCGGACACCTAGAGGTTCCCCAAACCGCCGTCGTCGAGGACAAGACCGTCATCCTGTTCTCCTGCGGAGTGGACACGCTCTCTGCCAAGAAGGCGGAAGGTTTCGACGGCGGCGGGATCTGGAGCCTGGAAACGCCCCAAATCAGTGGTCCCTTCGACGTCGCCTCGGCAGCGGTGGTCACCACCGCGCCGCTCTACAGCGGCCGTCTCATCCAGGACCGGGCGGGCCAATGGCTCATGATGGCATGCCACGACGCCAACAGCGACGGCTCCTTCGACGGCATTGTGTCCGATCCAATGCCGGTCCGCTGGGATCCGGAACGCGGCGGCCTGACTACCGCGTCATCACAAACCAACGCATGAGGAGTTTCATGCCTGCCGATAACCAGGGCGCGATCCTGCACCTGACCGCTGCCGGAGTATCCGTTCTGATAGACGCCACGGGCGGCCAGCTGCCAGCCATCGTCCACTGGGGCGCTGCCCTTCCGGCTTTGACCGGGGATCAGGCCGAAACCATGATTACGGCCAGCGTCCCGGTGACCGGTTCCAACACGGTGGACCTGCCGCCGCGGCCGGGCCTGCTGCCCGGGCAGCACAGCGGATGGACAGGACGCCCCGGCCTGCGAGGATCATTCGACGGCACCGGCTGGTCGCCCAAGTTCCATGTCAATAACCTGACGCTGAACGATACCGCGGTCACTGGATTCACCTCCTCCGGCGCCGGCGTCCTCGAAATCAGTGCCCTCGACGACGCCGGTCGGTTGCGCCTGGACCTGACGGTGGAGCTGCTGCCTGGCGGCCTGCTGCGCAGCCGGGCGGAACTGACCAACCTGTGCGACAAGGCGTACACCGTCGAAGATCTGGCGTTGTCCTTCCCGATTCCTGCGGAAGCTACCGAGCTGCTGGACTTCGCGGGAAACCATAACTACGAGCGGATCCCGCAGCGGGGCACACTGCGAACCGGAACGCATCTGCGCGAGAACCGCAAGGGCAGGACAGGAGCAGACAGCGCGTATATCCTGCACGCAGGAACCCCGGGATTCGGATTCGGCAACGGCGACGTCTGGGGCGTCCACACCGCCTGGAGCGGCAACCACCAGCACTACGCCGAACGGGTCTTCTCCGGTGAGCAGTTGCTCGGCGGCGGGGAATTACTCCTGCCCGGCGAAGTCAGGCTCGGCCGCCACGACCGCTACCAGGGCCCCTGGATCTATGCCTCATACGGGGCCGGCCTCGACGAGGTCGCACGCCGCTTCCACGCCCATGTGCGTGCCCGGACGCCACGGGTTTCCGCCGAGCGGCCCGTAACGCTCAACGTCTGGGAAGCCGTCTACTTCGGGCACGAAGAGACCAAGCTCATCGACCTGGCTGAGCGCGCCGCCGCCGTCGGCATCGAACGGTACGTGCTCGACGACGGGTGGTTCGGTTCTCGACGCGACGACACTTCCGGACTGGGCGACTGGGTGGTTTCCCCGGATGTCTGGCCCACGGGGCTGCACCCCCTGGTGGACCGCGTCCACGAACTCGGCATGCAGTTCGGCCTGTGGTTCGAACCCGAAATGGTCAACGCCGACAGCGATGTCGCCCGCGCACATCCGGAGTGGATCATGGCCGCCCGCACAGACTGGCCGGTGGAGTCGCGCTACCAGCAAGTCCTCAACCTTGGCATCTCCGAAGCCTACGAACACGTCAAAAAGCAGATCCTCGCGGTCCTCGCCGAGTACCGGATCGACTACATCAAATGGGACCACAACCGCGACCTCATCGAAGCCGGCAACCAGCTCGATGAAGGCCGCCCCGGCGTCCGCCAACAGACCCTGGCGTTCTACGCACTGCTTGAGGAAATCCGATCGTTGCACCCAGGGCTGGAGATCGAATCGTGCTCATCGGGAGGTGCCCGGGTGGACCTGGGCGTACTGGAACACACCGACAGGGTTTGGGTATCGGACAATATCGACCCGCACGACCGGCAGGCCATGCTTCGCTGGACCACGCAGCTGCTGCCGCCGGAGTACATGGGTTCACACATCGCATCAGGGCGCTCCCACACCACCGGCCGCCAACATGACCTGGCATTCCGGGCAGGCACCGCCGTTTTCGGGCATCTCGGCGTCGAATGGGACCTCGCCAAAGCCTCGGCCGAGGAGATATCGAGCCTGCGCCGGTGGATCGACTTCTACAAGCAGGAGCGAGGCCTCCTGCTCGGCGGGGACGTTGTCCGGATGGACGGCACCGATTCGAATGTCATGGTTCACGGTGTCGTCAGCTGCGACCGCTCGCACGCGGTCTTCGCGGCCTCGGCACTCGACAGCCTTTACCCGGATCCTGCGGGGCGCCTCAAACTTCGCGGACTCGACCCGGAAGCAACCTATTTAGTGAAGCCTGTTTTTCCCGGGGCCACACCCTCCGGGCTCCTGCCGCCCGAGTGGTGGGGTCTGCCAACAGCCGCCGGCCAGGCGGTTGAACCCACCTCCCTGCGGCGAACCACCCAGGACGATGTGACCTTTCCCGGAGCCGCCTTGCCTGGCAGCGTCCTGGCAAGGGTCGGCGTCGCATCCCCGAGGATCCACCCCGACCAGGTGGTTCTCTACCGCATCACCCGGACGGGTTAACGCCATCTCCGTACAGCTCCCAAGAAGATTTTCCTTGACAAGAATACTGACTGAACTCATAATTGAGTTGAGTCAGAAAAACTTGAATGCAGCATCACAAACGAGGAGAAACCATGAGGGCGTTCGTCGTCACGAAGTACAAGGGCCCGCTGCAGGAATCGGATGTCCCCGAGCCCGCGGTGGGGGAACACGATGTGCTCGTGCAGGTGCAGGCCGCAGGTCTGAACGTGCTCGATGAGAAGATCCGGGCGGGGGAGTTCAGGCAGATCCTGCCGTACAAACTTCCGTTGATCCCCGGCAACGATGTCGCCGGAACGGTTGTCCGTGTCGGAGCGCAAGTACGTGCGTTCAAATCCGGCGACGAGGTCTATGGGCGTCCGGCCCAGGACCGCATGGGCGCCTTCGCCGAGCGAATCGCCGTCGCTGAGGCCGATCTGGCTCTCAAACCGGCATCGATCAGCATGGAGGAGGCGGGCTCGCTGCCGCTGGTGGCACTGACCGCGTGGCAGGCCCTCGTTGAGCGTGGCAACCTGCAGCCGGGACAGAAGGTCCTCATCCATGCCGGCGCCGGCGGAGTCGGGTCGATCGCCATCCAGCTCGCCAAGCATCTCGGTGCGACCGTCGCGACCACGGCAAGCGCCTCCAATCTGGACTTCGTGCGGGAGCTCGGCGCCGACATCGCCATCGACTACCGCAGCCAAGACTTCGAACAGCTCCTGAGCGGCTACGACCTGGTGCTGGACAGCCTCGGCGGCGAAAACCTCGAGAAGTCCCTGCGCGTGCTCAAGCCCGGCGGCAAGGCCATTGGGATATCGGGGCCTCCGGACCCGGCATTCGCCCGCGAAGCCGGCCTGAACCCGGTGCTCCGCCTGGCGATCAGTGGCCTCAGCGCAGGGATCCGCCGCCAGGCCCGGAAGCTGGGCGTCAGCTACGAATTCCTGTTCATGCGCGCCAGCGGCGACCAGCTGCGCCGGATCACCGCCCTCATCGACGACGGCGCGCTCCGCCCCGTCGTCGGCCGGGTTTTCCCCTTCGGCCAGACCGCAGAGGCCCTCCAGGGCCTGGCAAAGGGCGGCATCCGTGGCAAGGCCGTCATCAGCAACCCCTGAGCACCACCCAGGGCACCAACCCCCGTCTTCACCAGACGATCTGCGAATCAACTACACAGGAGAATCATCATGAACGCCCGCGACCCCTTAGCCGAACCCGTTGTTACGTCCTACGCCAAAGCCCCAGCCCGCACCGTCACCGCCGGGGGCGTCAGCTACGCTTACCGCGAGCTCGGACCCAAGGGTGGGATCCCCGTCATCTTCTTCGTCCACCTCGCTGCGACCCTGGACAACTGGGACCCACGCATCATCGACCCCATCGCGAAGAACCATCACGTCATCGCCTTCGACAACCAGGGCGTCGGCGCCTCCACCGGCCAGGTGCCCGACAGCATCGAGGCGATGGCGGATGACGCCTACACGTTCATCAAAGCGCTCGGACTCGACAAGATCGATGTCTTCTCCTTCTCCCTCGGCGGCATGGTTGCCCAAGCCCTGGTCCTCAAGCACCCCGGCCTCGTCCGCAAGCTCGTCCTCACCGGCACCGGCCCCAAGGGTGGCAAAGACATGGACAAGGTCGCCGGGATAACCTACTACGACATACTCCGCGCGACACTGACCCGATCCGATCCGAAGGAGTTCCTGTTCTTCAACCGCGACACCGCGGGCAAGCGCGCCGCGAAGGCATTCGTGAAGCGACTCGAGGAGCGCACCGCCGACCGCGATGCCCCGATCAAGGTCAAGGCACTCCAGACCCAGCTGCAAGCCATAAAGAAGTGGGGGCGCGGGACGCCGGCAGACCTGTCGACGATCACCCAGCCGACCCTCATCGCCAACGGGGACAACGACCGGATGGTGCCCTCGATCCTTTCCGAGGATCTGCACCGCCGCATCAGCGGCTCCGAAATGATCATCTACCCTGACTCCGGCCACGGAGGTATCTTTCAGTTCCACGACAAGTTCGCCCCGGTCGCGGCAGAGTTCCTGGCCCGCTGACCGGCACCCGAAATTCACCGAACGGACGATCCAATGCCGAACACGATTCCGTACGCCAAGAAGCCGTTCGCCTCATCGATCATGCTGTGGATCCGCGCCGACCAGCCCCGACAGCAGGGGATGGACTACTGGAAGGGCCCCCACTCGGGGATCATCTCCGCGACACCTGGGTTAGACGAGTACCGCCAGATTCACCTGGCCGAAACCAATCCGGGGCTGTGGCCGGCCACCCCCGGCGTCGATACCGTCATTCCCGCAGAGCGGCGGATCGATGGGGTGGCCGAGGTCACCTTCGCCTCAGTGCTCTCGCCCTTATTGGGGCGGAAGCAGACCCGCCTGGCGTACCGGGACGAGATCAACGTGTTCCGCCGCACCCTGCTCTACGCCGGGCCCCCTTACTCGACGCGCTGGTACGACGTCGCCGGACCCGGCGGGAAGACCGGGGCTCGGGCCCTGGTCTACCTCAGGAAACGGGAAGGCGTCGGCACGCGGGCGTTCCGGAAGTTCCTTACCGACGAGCTCGTGCCCGCGCTCGCGAACACGGGCGCGATGACAGAACTCCGCACCCAGGTATTCATGCCCTGGAACGAAAAGCTCTGGGACACCCCGAACGTCGCGCATGACAACCCCGCCGGCCAGCGGTTCCACGCCTCAATGATCCTCGGCTTCGCTGACCGGCCAGCACGCGCGGCATTCTTCGAGAGCCCCGAGGTCCAGGGATTATCCAGCCACCTGGTGTCCTTCGCGTCCGCGGTCCACGCCTACGACGTGTCCTCGGCCCTGACGTACGTCAAAGGCGGGCGCATCCTTCCGCACTACGAAGAGTAGGCGGGATCTCCGAAGTGCTTCCTTCGTTGTGAGGAAGCCGTGTTCAGAGCCATGCGAAAATGGAGAAGTATCTGAGCAGCAGCATTAGTGACTGCGTTCATCACTGAGTGTAGTCAGAGTCTATTCCCGGAAAGGTGACCATGTCGCTCGCATCCAAGTCCGTCGGCCGGCGCGAACGCAACAAGCAGGAGAAGCTTGACCGCATCACCGCGGCCGCCAAGGAGCTCTTCTCAGTGCACGGCGTCGATGAGGTCACCACGCAGCAGATCGCGGATAAGGCCGATATCGGCACCGGCACCCTGTTCCTTTACGCCAAGACCAAGGGCGAGTTGCTCCTTCTCGTTCAGAACTCCAGCTACGTCGACGCACTTGAACGGGGCCGCGCGGCAGCCGGGTCGACCCCGGATGTGCTGGATGCTGTGATGGCCATTGTGCGGCCCGTTGTGGAATGCAACCGCATCCAGATTGATAACGGGCGGACCTACCTGCGGGAAATGCTCTTCGGGGATCCCGAAGAGCCCCACCACCGGGACGCACTTGCCCTCTCGGTGGAAACTGAAGAAGCCATCGTTGCGATCCTGCAGCGCGATGAAAACGTCACTGAAGCCGAGGCCGCAGCGCAGGCGCACATCATCTCCGCCATCATGTTTGTCAGCATGGCGGCAACCGTCAACATCGGCAGCACCGTCGAAGACCTGCTGCGGGACATCAGGAGGCAGGCTGAGGTCCTGCTGGACCCGCAGAAAAGTGCTGCGGGTCGATAGGCAGGATCAGCCCTTTGACAGGCGAACCGGCTGGGGCTGGAAGCCAGCCGACACCTAGGCGAACCCGTCGACCGCAGCAAGGCTTTTTTCAGGCGAGGGCGAACGTTACGACGTCGACTTCGGCTGTTGCGGGCATGTCCGGATAGTGCCTCCGCAGGCCGGCCCGCAGCTCCTCGATGGTGGTGTCCGGGGCTAGGCGGGCCTGTTCGGCGGTGATGTCGTCGAGCCTGTACCGCTCGACGCCGGTGACCTCGCCGTGGAGAGTGCGGTGCTGTTCGTCGTCTTCGAAGACGAACAGGGCACTTCCTGCCACGATCGGGTCGTCGTAGCGGATCGTTGAGGTCTTCGTGCCTGAAGCGACGGCGGCGTAATAGCGCCTGTTGAACCGCACCACGCGGCGTGCGTTCGCGTCCGGGAAGAAGTAGGTGTGCGGCAGCAGTTTGCGGATCGGTTGCAGATGCGGGCCGGTCTCGCCGGGCACAGCGACCAGGACATCGGGGTGGAGGTCAAGGATGGCCTGGCGGCAGCGGCCGCAGGGCGGAATTAGGCCGCGGCCACGGTCGCCTGCCGCTGCGATGGTCAGGAGCGGGCCTGCGTTCGCGGCGGCGGCCACGCCCATCACCACCAGCTCGGCGCACGGTCCGCCGGTGAAGTGGTAGACGTTGACGGCCTTGTGGATCCGGCCCAGCGTGTCCATGGCGGCCGCGGCCACTGTGTGGTTGGTGTCAGTTCCGAGGAGTGCCGCCATTTCCTCGGCCGCGGCGACGACGCGACGCTCGGATTCGAAAAGGTCCATTGGCACATTCTGCCCTGAACGTGGGCAGGCATTCGCCATACGTCGTCGCTCGGACGGAGCGGCTCTATTTCCCTGGCCGAAGCGGCAAGTGGGATAAGACAGAGTTTCGTTCCACGGTGGGGCAGTAGATTTTTTCGGGTCCGCGGTCCTGCGCTTCGTCGAGGCCCAGCAGCATCCTGACTCCGGCCGCGCCGAGTTCGTAATGGGGGAGGGACACGGTGGAGAGGGGAGGCCGGAGGTGGGCTGCGATCACTTCCTGGTTGTCGAATCCCACCACTGCCATGTCGTCAGGGATGGAGAGACCTTGCTCCCGCAGCCCGTCGTACAGTCCCATCGCCATGCGGTCGTTGTAGCAGTACACCGCAGTGACGCCAAGTTTAAGGAGCGCCTCAGTCGCTCCGAACCCGCCTTCCTGGTCCGGGTAGGCCTCAAGGACCAGGCCCTCATCGAACGGGATGCCTTCAGCTTCCAGCGCTTCCCTGTAGCCCTGGAGCCGTCCGTCCTTCGCCGGGGCGGGGATGGTGGCGTTGATGAAGGCGATCCGGCGGTGGCCGTGCTTGAGCAGGATCTCCGTGGCTGAGCGGCCGCCCTGGACTTCGTCCGGGACGACAGCCCGGGCACCGGGTTCTTCGGCAAAGCAGTTGACCAGGACAAAATCCGATTCCCGGAGGGAGTCCGGAACGTCCGTGGCGCGGTGGAACCAGGTCGAGTAGAGGATGCCGCGGACCTTGTACTCGAGCATCATGGCGATGGCGTCCCGCTCAAGCTCGCGGTTGCCTTCGGTGTTGGCGATGAGGAGGGCGTAGCCGTGTTTCCAGGCCTCGTCCTGGGCGCCGTGGATGATCTGGCCGGCGAACGGGGTGGTGGCGATCGCGTCGGCGACGAGCCCG
>DATCVX010000437.1:0-4270 GCA_036566705.1 Arthrobacter sp.
CTTCTGCACGATCTCCTCGACCGTGGCCGGGAAGCTTTCCTGCAGGGAGCCGTCCGGCCGGAAGACGTGCGGATTGCGCCGGACCATCTTGGCACTCAGGCCGCGCGCGACGTCGTCGAACGCGAAGCTTCCCCGTTCCTCGGCGAGCCGGGCGTGCAGCACCACCTGGAGCAGTACGTCGCCCAGCTCGCCCTGGAGTTCGGCGTCGTCCGCACCGGTCTCGATGGTCTCGGCAACCTCGAAGGCCTCCTCCAGGAGGTACTCCACTAGGGACTCATGGGTGAGGGCGCCCATCCAGGGGCAGTGCTCCCGGAGCTCGGCTATCACCGTGACCAGCCGTTCAACGGGGGCCTGTTCAGCCAAGGTTGGCGTAGGCGTCGTTGATGTATTCCACCAGGGCTTCCCTCTCCTCGAGGGGCAGGAAGGATGCCTCGGCGGCGTTGAGGGTGAGTTCGAGGAGGTCGTCGAGGTCGTAGTCGAAGGTTTCCACGAGGAGTTCGAACTCGTCGGTCAGGGTGACGCCGCTCATGAGCCGGTTGTCGGTGTTAATGGTCACGTTGAAGCCCAGCTGGTAGAGCATGTCCAGCGGGTGGCTTTCGATTCCCTCGCCGAAACCGGCGATCGCTCCGGTCTGGAGGTTGGAGGAGGGGCAGATCTCCAAGGCGATGCCGCGGTCCCGGATCCAGCTGGAAAGGTCGCCCAGGGTGACCAGGCCGATGCTGTCCTCGTCGCTCTCTGCGTCTTCGTCGTCGTCGAACTCCACCATGATGTCTTCGGCGATGCGGACGCCGTGGCCCAGGCGCAGCGCCCGGCCGTCGACCAGGGCGGACTGGATGCTTTCGAGCCCGGCCGCTTCGCCTGCGTGCACCGTCGCGGGGAAGTTCTGCTCGGCCAGGTAGGTGAAGGCGTCCTTGAAGCGGGAAGGCAGGAAGCCGTCCTCGGCGCCGGCGATGTCGAAGCCCACGGCACCCTTGTTGCGGTGGCGCACAGCAAGTTCGGCAATCTCCTGGCCACGGTCTGCATGCCGCATGGCCGTAATCAGCTGGCCCACCTGGATCTCGCGTCCGGTCTCGGCTACGGCGTCAACGCCGGCTTCAAGGCCTTCCTGCACGGCCTCCACGACCTCGTCAAGGGACAGGCCCTTCTGGAGGTGCTGTTCGGGCGCCCAGCGGACCTCGCCGTACACCACTCCGTCGTCGGCGAGGTCTTCCACGAATTCCTTGGCGACGCGGAACAGTCCTTCCTTGGTCTGCATCACGGCGACCGTGTGGTCGAACGTCTCCAGGTAGCGGACCAGCGAGCCGGAGTCAGCGGACTCCCGGAACCATTCGCCCAGCGCCACCGGATCATCGGAGGGAAGCGTGTGGCCGACGGCCTCGGCCAGTTCGATGATGGTGGCGGGCCGGAGGCCACCATCCAGGTGGTCGTGGAGGGAGACCTTGGGAAGGCTCTTAAGGTCGAAATCGATGGCAGGGGCAGCGTCAACAATAGGCTCAGTCACGGTTCCCACCTTAGGGTCGGCGGACGCGCAAAGCCAGCCGCTATTTTGCGGCCGGATCGCCCTCGCCGGCAGCCGAGGTGAGAAGGGGTGCCGTCCCCGTGCGGGGAGGGAGCGCGCCGTCATGACCGCCGTCAAGCCATTCATCCACGACTTCGGCGTCCTTGCGGGCAAGGTGCTTGTGCCACCAGCGCAGGCCGTGGTCGATCACGATGCCCAGGACGATCGCAAACACCACTGCAATACCGGCACTCAGGAGCGGGTTGTGATGGAGCCAGGGGAAGGAACTGGCCAGGAGTCCGATGCCGATGGAGTAGCCCACCCAGGTGATGCAGGCAAACGCATCAAGCAGGAAGAAGCGGCGGTGCGCAAAGCCGGTGCTTCCGGCCACGTAGTTCACTGCCACGCGGCCCCACGGGATGTAGCGGGCGGTGAAGATGAGGACGGCGCCCCGCTTTTCCAGTTCGTACCTCGCCCAGCCGAAGGCCTTCTGGACCTTGGCTCGGCGCATCCATTTCCAGCGTTCAAGGCCGATCCTGCGGCCCAGCATAAAGGCCATGTTGTCCCCTGCAATGGCGCCGACCAGCGCGGTGATCCCGAGGATCCAGAGGTTCGGCTCACCGCTGTGGCGGGAGAAAGCTGCCAACGCGACAATGAGGGTCTCGCTGGGGACCACCATGGCGAAGCCGTCCACGAAGAAAAACACCAGAAGGACGGGGTAAAT
Organism: Arthrobacter sp.; assembly: GCA_036566705.1. Taxonomy (GTDB): domain Bacteria; phylum Actinomycetota; class Actinomycetes; order Actinomycetales; family Micrococcaceae; genus Arthrobacter. Next base: position 2,223 of record DATCVX010000437.1, read on the forward strand.
CCACCACTGGCCCGCTGCATGGAGCACGGCCTCATTAATAAACTCCACGCGGGTCTTGCTCCTAGACGAAAAATGACGCAGCCAAAGTGACGGAAATCGCTCTTCAGTGTCCCACGGCCAAGGCATCGTTCGCTACGCCCCGGCCGTGGAAGTACGCTTCCAAATCTAGCCGCGTGGGCGGCGTTCCGTCGTCGTCCTGAGGGTTGATATCCGCGGCGATGACGCGTCAGTCCCTGGGTGGAGTCCCGCCGTCGGCCGAGGCCTCCGGATCCTTCATCCGCTCAACCACCGGAACCCTTCCGCGGATGCGGTTAATGACGAGGTCGACAACGATGCCAAGTGCCACGGCACAGATGATGGCGATGACGGCTCCGAGCAGGTGGTTGTCCTCGAACCACTGTCCGAAAAACAGGCCGATACCCACCGAATAGCTGGCCCACAAGGTGGCGGAGAGCACTGTCAGCCCGATGAACCGCAGCCGCGGGTAGTGCGTCACGCCGGCAGTGAGGTTGACGGCTACCCGGCCGATCGGGACGAACCGTGCCACCAGGATGAGCGACGCCGGCCGTTTCCGCAGTTCCCCGCCGGCCCACCGGAAGGCGCTTTGCATGCGGGGGCCCCGCATCCAGGACCAGCGGCGGGTTCCTACCCTCCGCCCGATGATGTAGGCGATGTTGTCGCCGGAGAAGGCCCCAAGGGCTGCAACCAGCATCAGCAGCCAGGGGTTGGGAACATCCGCGGTGGCAGCTACCGCGGCCAGTCCCACCACCACGGATTCACTGGGTATCGGCGGAAAGAAGCCGTCAATGAGGCAGCAGGCCAGGACGAGGAACAGCACCCAGGGCTGCCCGGCGGCAGCGAGGATGAAATCGTTGATGGCCTGCATTGTCTTTATGCTATTCGGTCGATGATGAGCTGCTGGGCGGGACGCGAACCTTCCGGAGCGATGAGCACCGCATGCTCCAGGGCTTCCTTGGCGCGGGCGAACTTTTCCGGAGTGTCCGTGAGCAGTGTCATCAGGGGTTCTCCGGCGCGGACCACGGCGCCCGGTTTGGCGTGCATCCGCACGCCTGCTCCGGCCTGGACGAGGTCTTCCTTGCGGGCCCGGCCGGCGCCGAGGCGCCAGGCCGCAACGCCCACCGACAGTGCGTCGAGCTCAACGAGCACGCCGTCCGCCGGCGCGTAGATGACCTCGGATTCCCTGGCCACGGGCAGCTTGGCCCGCGGGTCCCCGCCTTGCGCCTGGATCATGCGGTTCCAGACGTCCATGGCCCGGCCGTCCTTGAGGGCCGCCCGGGTGTCGGCGTCGTGGATGCCGGCACACGCCAGCATCTCTTCAGCCAGCCGGACGGTGAGTTCGACGACGTCCTCCGGACCGCCGCCGGCCAGGACCTCCACTGATTCCTCCACCTCGATGGCGTTGCCTGCAGTGAGGCCCAGGGGCGTGCTCATGTTGGTCAGCAGGGCAACGGTGTTGACGCCGGCGTCCTTCCCGAGGGCCACCATGGTCTCGGCCAGTTCCCGGGCCTTCGCCTCGTCCTTCATAAACGCGCCGCTGCCCACCTTGACGTCGAGGACCAGCGAGCCTGTGCCTTCGGCGATCTTTTTGCTCATGATCGAGGAGGCGATCAGGGGGATCGCTTCCACGGTGCCGGTGACGTCCCGCAAGGCGTAGAGCTTCTTGTCCGCCGGCGCCAGCCCGGCACCGGCCGCGCAGATCACGGCGCCGACGTCCTGCAACTGGGCCATCATCTCCTCGTTGCTCAGGTCCGCACGCCAGCCGGGAATCGACTCCAGTTTGTCCAGCGTGCCGCCGGTGTGGCCCAGCCCGCGGCCGGACAGCTGCGGCACTGCAACGCCAAAGACGGCAACAAGCGGTGCCAGCGGGAGGGTGATCTTGTCCCCCACTCCCCCGGTGGAGTGCTTGTCGGACGTGGCCTTCAACCCGCCGTCGGGACGCCGAAGGCCGGAGAAGTCCATCCGCTCCCCCGAGGCGATCATGGCCGCCGTCCAGCGGGAGATCTCCGCCCGGTCCATGCCGTTGAGCA
>DATCVX010000438.1:0-5290 GCA_036566705.1 Arthrobacter sp.
GACCTCCATGGGGCCGTCCACCACCACCTGCGAGTTGGGCAGCTCGCGCCGGCCTTTGGACCCGAAGGTGAAGAGGACGCCGATGCCGCCGTCGATGTCGATCATCGAGTCGATCTTGGTGGCGCCGGTCTGCGCGGAGAATGTGTAGAAGTGTTCGCGTCGGGCGTTCAAGTACTGCGCGAGTTCCTTGAGCTTGAGCGCGCGCTGGTGGAACGTCAGCTTGCCCAGTTCCGCCTGGCCGGTGGTGCGGCCGTAATCCACGACGGCGGCAAGGTCCAGGCCGTCGGTGCTCACCCTGGCCAGGACTTCGCCGGTGCTCGCATCCCGCACGGGGACGGCGGAAGCTGCCGAACCGGCGTCGGGAGTCCACCAGGAGTCCTGCACAAAACTGGGGACGGTCTCTACGGTGTCGACTGTGGCTTCAGCTGTTGCGGTGGTGGTCATCGTTGACGGGTCCTTCCAACACGGGGACAAACAAAGTCGGTCAGAACATTACTGACCGGCCGTTCGGTAATATACCTACAGTACATGAATGTCCCGTGCCGCACACTAGAACTTCCAGCAATGCCACAAAGGAGAACCCATGACCGCCCCATCCCAGGACAGCACCGACTCAGCCCCGGAGGTCACCGACGCCGCGCTCTGGAAGATCACCCTGGGCGAACTCGACGAGAAGATGGGCGTGAAGATCGTGGAGGAATCCGTGCAGCGCGTGGTGGCCACGATGCCCGTGGAGGGGAACAGGCAGTCGTTCGGCCTGCTCCACGGCGGCGCGTCCCTGGCGGTGGGCGAGGCGGTGGGCTCATGGGCTGCGGTCATCCACGCAAGCACGATGGGCATGACGGCCGTGGGCGTGGACGTCTCCGCCACGCATCACCGCTCCGCCCGCGACGGCCAGATCACCATCACCGCAACACCCATCCACCTCGGCGGCACGCTGACCACGCACGAAGTCCTGATCACCAACGACGCCGGCCAGCGGCTCTGCACCCTGCGCATCACCAACCTGCTGATGAAGCGGAAAAAGTAGCCGCGCACCCCGAGAAGTGAGAGAGCGTTGCCCAAATCCTTGCGGTAAGTGAGAGAGCGTCCTAGGGGGTGCGGCGCTTCTTCCGCCGCCGGACCAGCACCATCAGGACACCGCCGACGGCGATGGCCGCCAACGCTGCGCCCGCTGCGGCCAGCAGTCCGTCGGCTCCGGTGCTGGCCAGCTGCGTGTTCGCCAGGCCGGTACCCGCGGGGTTGGCTGCTGGAGGCTCGACGACGGTCGCGGCACCTGCCGGGGCCACCGTACTGGGGGTGAGGGGTGCTTCCGCCGCCGGCGGGGTGGGATCAGGCTCGGTGACCGGAGGCAGCGGAGCCGGTTCGGTGACGGGCGGCTGCGGGTCCGGTGTCCCTGCGCCTGCCGGCGCGAACTCGAAGGCGCTCGCCCCTGAGGCGCTGAATCCGTTGACCGTTTCGGCGGTGAAGCTGAGCGCTCCGGAAACACCTTCAGGCGCAAGGAACTGCCAGTTCCCGCCATTGTCCACAGGGACCTCGAAGGGTGCCTGCCCGGGAACGGTGATCCTGACCGTGGACCCCGCGGCGACGGCGGAGGCAGGGGCTGCCGGCACCGTCCCGGCGATGGTTTGCCCCGGCTCGTACGTCCCGCCGGGGGCGGGCGACGTCACCGCGGGCTTGTTGAGGAACAGTTCCAGCTGGTAGCCGGGCAGGACCGCCATGGCATCGTCCAGGGTGGCGGCCACCGCGAAGTTCACCGGGGCGCCGGCGCCCTCCCCCGCTGCGTGGATGCCCACGGCGTAGTTGCCGCTGAGCCAGGGGCCGCCGGAGTCGCCGCCGCTGGACTGGACCGCGAACGACAGGAACCCGCTGAAGGCCCTCAGGTCCGCGGGATTGCCGGAGCGGCCCTGGACAACGTAGATGCCCAACTCGTCGATCGTGCCGCAGGACCACGCGGAGGTCCGTCCGGAGCGGCACACCGGCTGACCCTCCACCGGGGCGGCAGTGCCGATGATTTTGACGTCCGGGCCGGCCTCGGATGGATCGCCCCAGGTGCTGGCGGCGGGCTGCGGTTCAAGTCCTGCCGCTATGGAGCCGATCACGGCAACGTCTGTCCCCACGTTGCCGGGGTTGTCCTCGTCCCCCACGATGCCGGTGTTGCCGGGGCCGCCGAACTGGCTGAACCCGAAGGTCCCCAGCGGACCGGCGGGTGTCCAAACCGGGAACTCCAGGCTGGCCTGCTGCGCGGCGCCGTCGTCCGAGCAGTGCCCTGCGGTGAGGACCGACGGCAGTCCGGCGGGGTCGAACGCAGAGAACCCGGCGGAGCAGACCTCCCAGGTGTCGGCGATGTAGCCCTGGCCGCCCACCACGTCCGCCTCCGGCGCGAGGTCCGTACCGGCGTCGAGCTTTACATTGGCAAAACGCGCCACGAAGTCCTCGGCGGACACCCTCCCGGGAACCGCGGCCGGGGAACCCTGGCCAGGGAGCATCCTGCCTGTGATCGATTCGGCGGCATTGGTACCGCCAGTACGGATGACAAAGTTCCCGTCAGAGTAAGCCACGGCCTGCAGGCCCTGCGGTCCCACCTCCCGGACGTAGGCCTGGAAAAGCTGCTGGGTGCTGACGGCCAATTCGGTCCCGGAGGTGCCGGGGGTGCCGCCGGTGTCCTCCGGGGCGAGTGGCTCGAGGGCCAAAGCGGGAGTCGTGGCCGCGAGCTCCGCCACCTTTGCCTCCAGCTCCGGCCCGGAGCCGCTGACCAGGATGCGGCCGTCCTCCAGGCGGGTGCCGGTGTAGCCGGGGACGCCGCGGAGCGCCTCCGCAGCCGCCGCAGCATCCCGGCCAAGCTCGCCCGCCGCAGTGAATTCCTCGGGAGTGAGGCCCAGGTCGCGGAATACAGCGTCCGACAGGCCGGCGTCGCTGACTCCGGCAGTTGGGCGCGGGTCGGCATGGATTTCGTCGCCCGCCGTCGGCGCAATCGCCGTTTCGGCCGACGCCGGGCCAGCCGCCAGCGCCGAACCCAGCATCAGGCCTGCCGCCGCACCAACTGTAAGAATCCGCTTCAAACCAGCCCCCAGATATGGTCCAGATTTCATCGAGCCACCGTGACGCCGAGGACGGACCGGACAGCGTGGAGTTCAGCGTCGGTGAGGCCGTGCCGCAGCAGGAACCTCTCAGTGTCCAGGTCCCGGACGAAGGCCACCACGGCGCGGCCACGTTCCTCCAGCACAGGCGCCAGTTCGGCGTCGTTGAGGTAGCGTTCGCGGTCGTGCGGCGGCCCGTGGGTGCGGTAGCGCTCGTTGATGCCGCGGGCAGCCTGCGCGTAGCCGTTGGCGATCTGCCCGTCCGAATCGCCGGCCAGGTCCTGCAGCATGGCGGCCACCATGCCGCTGCGGTCCCGGCCCGCTGCACAATGGACCACCACTGCGCCGGTGGGCGCTGCACCTGCGATGGCGCGGAAGACGGCGACGATGTTCTTCGGAAACAGCCGGACGTTGTGGACATAGTGGGCGGGGTCGTTCAGGTATGGCCCGCACAGGGCGGTGAACCGCGGGTCGTCGGGTTCTTCGGTGGGCGCGGACACGATCCGCATGCCGGACCAGGCGTCGTCCGGCACGGCGGGGTCGGTGTCCCGGCGCCGGGCTTCACGGGAGCTACGCAGGTCCACTACCGTGCGGACGCCGTCGTCGTACGCATTCCGCCAGCCCGTTTCCGTAAGCCATTCGCGGCGGCCCATCCGGTAAACGTCGCCGGCCACGTGCCAGCCGTTTACGGCCCCGTCCCAGTCCAGGGGTCCGCCAGGTTTCTCCATCCGGACAGCTAACCACATGCCGGTGAACGCTGCACGCGCATGAATAGGTAGTGTCGGCCGAAAATTAGGGTACTCCGGGCCGGTGACCGTCGCCCGGCGCAGGCGTACCGTGGCACTTACCTCACCCGTGCACTGATCAAATTAGGGGAACTCAATGACAAACCCAGCAGTACGACGGCGGCGCCCGGCTTTTGCGGCCGGCCTCGCCACACTGGCTATGGCACTCGGCTTCACGGCCATTCCGGCGGGCGCGGCTCCGACGCCCCGGATTGATTATGTTGCGCTCGGCGATTCGTTCGCCGCCGGACAAGGCGCGGCACCCTACACGGATCCGGCCTGCTTCGTCAGCCGCAAGGGATATCCGGTCATTGCTGACAACATTCGGGACGTTCAGCTGACAACAAACGCTGGATGCTCCGGCCAGGTGGCTGCAGATGTCGTTGCCGACGCGTTGGCCGCTGTGGACAGCGGCACGGAGATTGTGACGGTTACGGTCGGCGGGAACGACCTCGGAACCACCAACGTCCTTCTGGCCTGCCTGCCGGTGCCGACGACGGCGTGCGCGGGCGCCCTGGCAACAGTCCAAACAAAGCTGACCGACGGAAGCCTGGCCGCGTCGCTGGGAGGGGTGGTAGCAGCCATCCGGAACAAATCCCTGACCGCCAAGATCGTCTTCACGGGATACCCGCGGCTCTTCGCGCCCGACCATCCGTTCGCCGCGGTGGCGAATCCGTTGGCCGATGGACTGAATGGTGTCATCGCCGGCGTCGCCAGTGGAACCGGATCGCAGTTCGTCGACGTGTCGGGAGCTTTCGCAACCCACGGCATCGGCTCGGCAGAACCGTGGATCAATTTCAGTGCGGCCGGCGTCCAGGACCCGGCCAATTTCCACCCGAACAGCCAAGGGTACCGGCAGGGCTACTACGCCTCGCTGGTTGCCCAACGCGCCTTCGTCCTGGGCAACTAGGACCGACAGCCTCGCCAGGCGCCCTACCGGCGCTTGGCGAGCCTGTACTCCAGCCCGTTCCTGACCATGGGCCACTCGTGCTCGAGGATCGAGAACACCACGGTGTCCCGGAGCGTGCCGTCCGCGGTCCGGCTGTGGTTGCGCAGCACGCCGTCCTGCTTGGCTCCGAGCCGGGCGATGGCTTCCCGGGACTGGTGGTTGAGCCAGTGCGTCCGGAATTCGACGGCCGGGCAGCCCAGCGTTTCAAAGGCATGCCGGAGCAGCTGCAGCTTCGAATCCGGGTTGCTGCCGCTGCCGTGCGAAGAAGCCGCGTTCCAGGTGGAGCCGATCTCCACGCGGGGAGTGGCGGCGTCGATGTTCATGTAGGTGGTCATCCCGATGATCCGGCCGGGGCCGCCCGTGGCGGGGTCGATCAGGCGGGTGGTGAACGGCAGCATGGAGCCCTGTTCCTGGAGCCCCAGCCGGCGGTCGATCTCCGCGGCCATGCCTTCAGGGGTGGGCACACTCGTGTACCA
>DATCVX010000439.1:0-5657 GCA_036566705.1 Arthrobacter sp.
CGGAAGTTCGGCGTCCGGCGGCATCATGCGCTCCAGCCTAGCCGGGACGCGGTTCCGCCCGGGAGGGCGGCCGGATAGTGCGCCGCGTCACAATTTCAGTTAACATTCACTAACTAATGTTCCCGGTCCGGCGGTAATGCCCGGGCTCGCATCAAGGAGGATGGATGGACATCAACGGTACTGTCGCGCTGATCACGGGCGGGGCTTCCGGGCTTGGCGCAGCCACGGCCAGGCGCCTGTTCGACGCCGGCGCCTCAGTGGTACTGATCGACCTGCCATCCTCCGCGGGCGCGGCCTTCGCCGCCGAACTGAACGGGGCCGGGTCAGGGGCCGGGCGCGGGGATGGCGAAGGCAGGACCGCCGTCTTTGTCCCCGCGGACGTCACCAGCGAGGCAGACGTCCGGGCCGCCGTCGACACCGCCGTTGCCCTGGGGCCGCTGCGGATCGTAGTGAACTGTGCCGGCGTAGCCACGCCGGGCAAGGTGCTGGGGCGTGACGGGGTCCTTCCGCTGGATGCGTTCAGCCGCGTGATCCAGGTGAACCTCATCGGCACGTTCAACGTGCTTCGGCTGGCCGCCGAAGCCATGGCCGCCACGGAACCCGCCAGCACGGAACTCGGCGGCCCGGAGCGCGGCGTCATCATCAACACAGCGTCAGTCGCGGCCTTCGACGGGCAGATCGGCCAGCCCGCCTACGCAGCTTCCAAGGGTGCCGTCGCCGCCATGACCCTGCCCATTGCGCGGGAACTGGCGCGCTCGCTGGTGCGGGTGGTGACCATCGCCCCGGGCATCTTCGAGACGCCCATGATGGCCGGGCTGCCGCAGGATGCGCAGGATTCGCTGGGCCGGCAGGTGCCGCATCCCTCCAGACTCGGGAAGCCGGCCGAATACGCCAACCTTGTGGCCCACATCGTGGACAACGCGATGCTCAACGGTGAAACCATCCGGCTGGATGGCGCTATCAGGATGGGGCCGAAATGAGCCTCGCTCCCGCGGCCGCGCAACTTCCATCGCCCGAAGCCCTGCCTTCGGCCGACTTTTTCGACTTCGAATCGCTCCTGAACCCTGCCGAACGCAGCAAGCTGGCGGAGCTCCGGGAGTTCCTGGCCACGGAAATCGCCCCGTACGCCACCGACTGGTGGAACAACGCGGAATTCCCGGCCCACATCCTCCCCAAGCTCGCGGCGCTTGAACTGAGCACCCCCGCCCAGCGCGGCTACAGCCACCTGTTCGCGGGGTTGGTTATCGCGGAAATGACGCGCGTTGACACGTCCATCGCCACGTTTTTCCTGGTCCACCACGACCTCTTTGTGGAGTCCCTCTACGCCTTTGGATCGCAGCAGCAGAAGGACCGGCTGCTGGCGGACGCGTCGAGCCTTCGCACCACGGGGGCGTTCGCGCTCACCGAACCCGGCCACGGGTCCGACGTCGCCGGCGGCATGGAGACCCGGGCGCGGCGCATTTCAAGGGCCACCGGACGGCCCGACGACGACGGCGATGCCTGGGTGCTCAACGGTGCCAAGCGCTGGATCGGCAACGGGACGTTCTGCGACTACCTGCTGGTGTGGGCCCGCGATGAGGCGGACGGCGCCGTGCGGGGTTTCATCGTGGATGCCGCACTGCCCGGAGTCAGCCGGAGCCGGATCGAACACAAAATCGCACTGCGGACCGTCCAGAACGCCGACATTGTCTTCGAGGACGTCCGAGTCGCCGAGGCTGACCGCTTCGCCGGCATCAAGGGCTTCGAGGACACCAACCAGCTCCTGAAAGGCTCACGGATCATGGTGGCCTGGCAGGCTGTGGGGCAGCAGCTGGCGGCGTTCGACGTCGCCCGGCAGTACGCCGTCGAACGCCAGCAGTTCGGCAGGCCGCTGGCGAAGTTCCAGCTCATCCAGCAGCAGCTGGTCACCATGCTGGGCAATGCCGTGGCAAGCATGGGCATGATGGCCCGGCTCGCCCGGCTCCAGGAGGACGGCGGAGCGGACATGGCCCAGGTGGCGCTCGCGAAGTCGTACTGCAGTGCCCGGATGCGGGAGACCGTGGCGATGGGCAGGTCCATCCTGGGCGGCAACGGCATTGTCACGGACTACCGGATGGCGAAGATTTTTGCGGACGCCGAGGCCATCTACACCTACGAAGGCTCGTTCGAAATCAACACCCTCATTGTGGGCCGGGCCATCACGGGAGTGTCCGCGATCGTCTGACCCCGGCACGAGCGCGAACTGGCAGGTAATACCCTCAAAACGCGACTTTGGGGTATTTGCTGCCTGTTCGCGCTCAGTCGGCGAGCATCGGGTCCTTCTCGCCGGCTTCGATCCGGTAGTCCAGGCTGTTGTTCTTCACCGGCATGGGGCAGGTCCCGTAGGGCGAGAAGGCGCTGGGGTAGTTGATGGCGCGGTTGAAGTCCAGGACCACCGTGCCGTCCGGCCTGGGCCGCGCCGTGGACACCTTCCGCCAGTCGTCCGTCGAATCGCCGTTGGTCTCGTCGTGGAACGTGACGGTGAGTGCGCCGAGCTTCTCCTCCTCTGCCTGCAGGTGGAATTCGTGGTCCTTGCCGGGCAGCCGGAACACCAGTTCTCCCACGGACCGGTGCACGCCGTCCACTAGCGGGTTTGCAGTGCTGATGGGAACATCCACCGGCTCGGGGTAAGGCCGGAAGCTAGCTTCAACCACCAGGTCCGGCCGGTAATCGAAGGTGGGTACGCCGTTGAACTCCGTGAAGACAGGCGAGCCGGCATCCCTGGTCCGGATGGCATACTTCCCGGCGCGCATGGCCAGCTCCACCACCACCTGCCTGCCGTCGGGGCCGCCGAACTGCACCCACATCAGCGATTCCTCGTCCAGCAGTGACGCAGTCACCATGCCGTCAACGGGCTCCCCGGTCTCCACCAGCGTCAGTCCGTCCTGCGCGGCTGCGGTGAGTGCCGCCGTCGTGCCGTCCGTAGACCAGAGGCCAGGGACAAGCTCGACGCCGGCGGGCCCGGTTTCGAGCCACTGGAACGACGTGAGGGTGAGCCACCCGTGCGGTGCCGCCAGCGCCTTGTTGCGGTTGGCGCGGAAACGCTGCCAGCGTTCCAGCCGGGCGTCAGGGGCAGCGTTCATGGGGTCCTCCCAAAGTGGTGGCCGGCGTTCGCGGCAACCCTACTCCGTGGCGCCCACACTCGCAGCTATGAGCTGGGCCGCAGCCTCCCGGGCCGTGGTGGCGGCCTCCGGGTCACCGTCCAGCACGCCGCTGGCCAGGCCGCCGTCCAGGATGAGCGAGAGGCTCCGCGCCAGGCGGTCCGGATGCGCGGCGCCCGCCTCGGCGGCCAGTCCCTGCATCCACGCGAGCACCGCCTTCTTGTGGGCAACCGTGCGCTCATGCACACGGGTCCCGGACGCCGACTCCGCCGCTGCGTTGATGAAGGCGCAGCCCCGGTAGCCGTCGCGGCGGCATGCCGAGGCGAGGGCATCGAAAAGGCCCACGAGCTGCGCCGCCGGATCCGGGCCGGCGGCTGCTGCAGCCGCATGGAGTTGGCCGGTCCAGATGGCGTCGACCCGGTCCAGGTAGGCGAGGATCAGTTCGTCCTTCGCCGGAAAGTACTTGTAGAACGTGGCCTTGGAGATCCCGGATTCGGCGATGATGGTGTCAATTCCTGCTGCACGCAGGCCCTGCGCGTAGAACAGCCTGAAGGCCGTCGCCAGGATCTTTTCCCTGGCCGGACCGGCCGGGGTTCTGACAGCCTGCGATGCGGAGGCGGCTGGCGTCGTCATGCTTCCATGGTACACAGACAAGTCTGTCTGGTGCTGCGAATGGACGGGCTGGCCGCTTGTAGTAGACAGGTCTGTCTGATAACGTCGACGCCACCAGTAGACGAACCTGTCTACTCCAGGACTTTGACCAACGCCTTGGGAAGTAGGACACCATGAAGATTGCTGTACTGGGAACCGGAACCGTCGGCCGGACCGTGGCCGGAGCACTGGCCGGTCTCGGCCATGAGACCGTCGTAGGGACCCGCGATCCGGAAGTCACCCTGGCCCGGACGGCGCCGGATGCCATGGGGGCCGTTCCCTTTGGCGAGTGGCTCGTACAGCACCCTGATGTTCAGCTGGTTGCGTACGCGGATGCCGCGGCCGGCGCCGACCTGGTGGTCAATGCGACGAACGGCGAGGGTTCCATCGCTGCACTCTCCGCCGCCGGTGCGGAAAACCTTGCCGGCAAGATCATCGTGGACATCGCAAATCCGCTGGACTTCTCGCAGGGCATGCCGCCGGCGCTCAATCCTGTCAACACCGACAGCCTGGGGGAGCAGATCCAGCGGGCATTCCCGGACGCCAAAGTGGTCAAGACCCTCAATACGATGAACGCGGGCCTGATGGTGGACCCCGGACGCGTGGCGGGCGGCGACCACTCCGTGTTCGTCTCGGGCAACGATGCCGAGGCTAAGCACGAGGTGGCCACGCTCCTCAAGAGCCTCGGGCACCAGGACGTGATTGACCTTGGCGACATCACCACGGCCCGCGGCGCCGAGATGATCCTGCCGATCTGGCTGCGGCTTTGGGGCGCGCTGGGAACGGCGGACTTCAATTTCAAGATCGCACGCTGAGCAGTCTCGGGGGCAATCAGGGAGGCGCCGCAGGAGACGTCAAAGGCACGGACACTATCTGAGACGGATTCCCCTGCGGCGGCCACGTGCGGGTAGCATCTTTAGCTAGTAACGTGGCTCACAGGTATCCAGCGCAGTGTACGAGCCAAGTCCGAACCCTCGAAAGATAGTTTCCATGGCTGACACTGCAATAAATTCCGAAACTGACCTCGCTGCCGAGCTACGGGCGGACGTCCGGCGTGTCTCCACGCTGCTGGGCGAATCCCTGGTGCGCCAGCACGGGCCCGAGCTCCTGGACCTGGTGGAGCAGGTGCGCCTCCTCACCAAGGAATCCAAGGAAGCCGCCCGCGGCGGCGCGGATGCCACCGGACCGTGGAGCGCGCACGACGTCGTCGCCCAGGTCCGCGAACTGCTTGGCTCCCTGCCGATCGAGCAGGCAACCGACCTCGTCCGGGCGTTTGCGTTCTACTTCCACCTCGCCAACGCGGCCGAGCAGGTCCACCGCGTCCGCGGCCTCCGGACGCGGGCGGAGAAGGACGGCTGGCTGGCCAAGGCCGTGTCCGACATCGCCGGCCAGGCCGGACCGGCCGTGCTGCAGGAAGTGGTTAACGGGCTGGACGTCCGCCCCATCTTCACCGCCCACCCCACCGAGGCTTCGCGCCGCTCCGTGCTGGACAAGATCCGCAAGCTCTCCGACGTGCTGGCCCAGCCCACCCGGGAGGGCACCACGGCCCGGCGCCGGCAGGACCGCCAGCTGGCGGAAATCATTGACCAGATGTGGCAGACGGACGAACTCCGCCAGGTCCGGCCCACCCCCGTTGACGAGGCCCGCAACGCTATCTACTACCTCGGCGGCATCCTCACCGACGCCATGCCTGAGATGCTCACCGAGCTCTCAGAACTGCTCGGTGAACACGGCGTCACCCTCGCCCACCAGAACGCGCCCATCCGCTTCGGTTCCTGGATCGGCGGCGACAGGGACGGCAACCCCAACGTCACGGCGGCCGTCACCCGCGAAATCCTGCAGATCCAGAACCAGCACGCGGTGCGGATCAGCATCGGCATGATCGAT
>DATCVX010000440.1:0-4716 GCA_036566705.1 Arthrobacter sp.
CGCACAGGATGCCGAAAGCGGAGCCCTAAACCGGGCGGGCACAGTAGTGACAGCAGGAACCGGCCCCCACCAGACCGGTCCTGCCCCGCACAAACGGTGCTGCCCCGCACCGCTCATGCGGGCCAGAACAGCTTTTGCCCGCTCAAAGGAGAACCCCATGATTCCCTACCGTCCCATTGCGCCGCTGACCCTCGGACCCCGGAAGGGCTGGAGGCCGGTGCTGGCCGCCGTCGTGATGGCCGCCTTGCTGGGCACCACCGCCACGGCCGCTGTTGCTGCGGAGCCGGAATCGTCCCTTACGGCTGCAGCACCGGCAACGGCAGAAGCTGCCGCCGATTCCTGGGATTCAGTTATTTCCTAGCGGCAGCCGCACGCCGCGAGCGCTGTGGCTGCCCGGTCAAGGGCCTCCTTGTTGCCGCCGGCTCCGGGGGTGAGTCCATTGCCGATGAACGAGAACACCAGCAGCCGGCCGTCGGCGTCCACCACGTAACCGCTGAGCGCGATCACCGAATTCAGCGTTCCGGTCTTGGCACGAACCAATCCTGCGCCGCGGGCGGTGGAGCTGTCCCCGTAACGGGTGTCCAGGGTTCCGGTCAGGCCGGCCACGGGGAACCCGGCCAGGGCGGCCCGGAGCCTGAGGTCTGTCCCGGAGGTAATGGCCCGCACCACTTCGGCGAACTGGCGGGCAGAGACCTGGTTGTCCAGCGCCAGCCCGGACACGTCCGCGAGCCGCATGGTGTCGGCGGGAATCCCAAGTTCGGCGAGCTGGGCCCGGACCGTGGCCGTGGCGCCGTCACTGCTGGCCGGCTGACCCTCCGACGCGGCCGCCATCCGGCCCAGGACCTCCGCGAGGTAGTTGTCCGAGGTCTGGAGCATCAGGTCAACCTGCTCGCCCACGGTGGCGGATTGGACTTCTGCCAGGATGTCCGGGTCACGGTCAGCCGTCACCGGCACCGTGTAACGCCCGACGCCGGTTGCCACCGTCAGTCCCGCGGCGGCACCTGCCGCCCGGAGCTGCGCGGCGAACGCCTCGGCGGCGGTGACCGCAGAGTCCTGCGGGCGCGGGCCGGTGGTGACGGCGGGATCGAACCGTGCTGAGTTCAGTGCCAGCGGGAACAACGGGGCCACTTCGCCGGCTTCGACGTCCCCGCCTGCCCAGCCGGATTCAGCGCCGGTCCGCTAAACAGGGAATCGTCAACGAGGACTTTCAGCTCTCCGGTTGCGCCGGCGTCCTGCAGAGCAGCCACCGTGGCCGCGGCCAGGGTGGCGAGCCCGGCGTGGCCCAGCACCTGGTCCGGCGCGGACTCCCCTGCTCCCAGGAGGACGTCGCCGCCGCCGGCCAGCACCACCTGGTCCGGCGTGGGGCCGGTTATGACCCTGGTGCTGAACCGCGCGTCCGGCCCGAGGACCCGCAAGGCGGCCACCGCAGTCAGCAGCTTCATATTGGACGCGGGAATACGGTTCTCCGAACCGCCCCGGTCAAAAAGGACCTGGCCGGTGAACGCATCCTGGACCAGCCCCGTAAAGGTGCCGCCGCCGTCGGGCTTCAACACCGGGTCCAGCTGGGCCGCCACCGACGCCGGCAGCGGTACCGGAGCTGAGTCCGTGAGGGGAGACAGTCCCTGCCGGGCGGAAAGCGACGCGGGGGCCTGCTGCCACGCCGGGGTTTCGGGCGCCGTCACGGGAACCGGGCCGAGGAAAGCCGGGGCGAGCAGCCACCCGGCAGGGAGGGCCAGGACGACGATCAGGACCAGGAGCAGCGCGGTGGGCCAGGCCCCCAGTCCGCGGTGGAACGTACGCCGGAACGCGTCCTTGAACGGTGTCCTGAACCCTGCGGGGCCCGATGTTTCCTTCATGGTGGTGCTGGTCCTCAAGTCCCGAAATTTCCCCGCCAGTTCCTGAAACCCGGGCCTCTCGCTATATCCTCAATAGTAGTCGGCGGCACCGACTCTCCTTTTTGCTGGTCGTCTACTGTGCCGCGCACCCCCTGCAATTGCCGAGGAGCATTCCATGAAGCATGACGTGACCATCGAGATCCCCAAGGGATCCCGCGTCAAGTACGAAGTTGACCACGAGACCGGCCGCGTCCGCCTGGACCGCGTCCTCTTCACCTCCATGCAGTACCCCACGCACTACGGGTTCTTCGAAAACACCCTGGGTGAGGACGGCGACCCGCTGGACGCGCTGGTGCTCCTGCAGGACTTCGACCTGCACCCCGGCGTCATCGTCGAATCCCGCCCCATCGGCGTTTTCAACATGACTGACGACGGCGGCGGAGACGCCAAGGTCCTGTGCGTCCCCGTTGACGCCCGCTTCGACCACATCCAGGAAGTCAGCGACGTCAGCGAATTCCTGATCAAGGAAATCGAGCACTTCTTCACACGTTACAAGGACCTGGAGCCGGGCAAATGGGTTAAGGCCGAAGGCTGGGGCGACCGCGCCGCCGCCGAGGCCGAGTTGGAAGCCTCCATCAAGCGTTACGTGCCGGCCGCGCACTAATCGGCCTCCGCCACAAATCCCCGTCTCCCGGACAAATCCCCGCGCCATGCGAAGGGGAAAGGTCCGGGAGGCGGGGATTTTCTGTTGCCCCGGCAAAGTAAAACTGTGGAATCGTTGCCCTGTGAGTTCCGAGCCTTCGTTTAGTCCCCCGTGCGGTCCCATCACCGGCTGGCAGGACGGTGACGTTCTGCGCGCAACGGGAATCCCCTATGCCACCGCGGCCCGCTTCCAACCCCCTGCCAGGGCGACGGACTGGACCACAGCCTTTGCCGCAACCTCCCCTGCCCCGGCCTGCCCGCAGGGCCCCGTGCCGTTCCTCGACGACGTCCTGGGCACCCGCTACGGCGAGCTCCCCGGCAGCGAGGACTGCCAGCGGCTGTCGATCACGGTTCCCGCCGGCCTTGCCGACGGCGAACGGGTCCCGGTCATGGTGTGGCTGCACGGCGGGTCCTACACGTCCGGCTCCGGTGACCTGGCCATCTTCGACGCCACGTCCCTGGTGTCCGAAAACCGCATCATCGTTGTGTCCGTGACGTACCGGCTGGGCCTGTTCGGCTACTTGGCCACGGGAACGGGACGCCCCGCGAACCTCGGTCTGCTGGACCAGCTCGAAGCCTTCCGCTGGGTGCAGCGCAACATATCCGCGTTCGGCGGCGATCCCGGCCGCGTCACCGCGTTCGGGCAGTCCGCCGGCGGCGACTCCGTGGCCCACCTGATGGCGACCCCTGAAGCGCCGTCGCTGTTCCAGCGGGCCATCATCCAGAGTGCACCGCTGGGGATCACCCGGGGCCGGCACAAAATGAGCCACGCCATGGGCATCGCTGCGGAGGCAGTCACCGAGGACACGCCGGCCATGGACGTCGTCGCCGTTGAGGACCGCGTGTCGCAGGTGGCCCGGAAGTACGGGCTGATGGCGGCCATGCCGTTCGGCACGCAGTACGGGCATGCCCCGCTGCCCCCGGAAGCCGACATTGAGGCCGCCTGGAACGCCACGGCCCCCGGGATTGAGGTGCTGATCGGGCACACCGCCGACGAGGCACGGCTGTTCCTTCCCCGGAACCCCGTGGTCAGCCGGCTGGGCAAGGTTCCCGTGCTGGGCGACCCTGCCGTGCGTGCCATTAACTGGGCGGTGACGGAGGCGGTGTACGGCCGGGCAGCCCGGAAGTTTGCCCGCCGCCACGCCCGCGCCGGCGGCAAGGCCCACAGCTACGTCATCTCCTGGGGCGCCACCGGAAACTACTACCGGGCTGCGCACACCGTTGACCTGCCGCTGTTGTTCGGAAACCAGCAAACCTGGGCAGCTGCCGGTCTCCTCACAGGGTCCACGTGGGATGAGATCAACGCGGTGGGCCGGGAACTGCGCAGCCTGTGGGCAGCGTTCGCCCGCGGGGACGGCCTGGCCGAAGCAGGCGGAATCCCCGGCGCCCTTCAGTACCGCTCGGAGTAACCCCGCGGAAGGTTTTCAGGAACCTGCCACAGTGTTGCGGATGGCCGCCACCAGGAGGTCCTGCCGCTGGAAATAGGCATTATGCCCCGCGTCCTCGACGACGAGCAGGCGGCAGCCGGGAACGGTTGCGGCCACATGCTCGGCCCCGCGGCGGATGCGCGGCCTTTCGGCGTCCCCGATGAACACCAGCAGGGGGCTCGTGATCGACTCCAGCCCCTTCTGGAACGCATCAACGTCGTGGGCGTCAGCGCTGAGGAACTCGCCCTGGCTTGCCTCCAGGCTGCGCGGGTGGCGCGCGGCTTCGATCGCAGCGGCGGTGGACCGGACCCGGATGTAGCGGGCGTGGTCGAGCGGGTTGGCAGCGATCCATTCGTCCGTGAAGGAGTTCCCGACGCCCAGCCAGATCCGCTCGTCGGCGTCGAGCGAGCTGAACACCTCAAACTTCTCCGGCTGGCCGGGTTGCCCGGGCGGCGGCACCACCAGCGGCCAGCCCATGCCGCACACCACCAGGGCGGCCGCGTCCCCGGGATGGCGGACGGCCCAGCGGAGAGTGGTCATGCCGCCCATGGACTGCCCCACGATGACCGGGCTCTCCAGGCCCAGCGAACCGATGAAGTGCTCCAGCTCTGCCGCCCGGTCCACCAAAGGACCCTGCCGCGGCGAGTTCGAGGACCAGCCGTGGTCATAGGTGTCGTACGCGGGCACCCGGAAGTCCTGCTCCAGCTCCGCGATGATCGGTTCCCAGCACGCCGCCGCGGAGGCATGGCCGT
>DATCVX010000441.1:0-3929 GCA_036566705.1 Arthrobacter sp.
CTGGTCACGAAGCGGGTCCTGGCCGTTGCACTCAAAGCGGCCCTCGCTGCGGGCCGCCAACACCGCAAGCGCAGCCACCGAAGCCATCAAGGCCTCCACCGACTCCACTCCCGCTCCGCTCCCCATACCCCCATCATCCAGCGAGGCACCCACAAAAACCGCGAAGCAAATACCCTATGTGGATAACCTCCAGCCCCAGGTTTTCACGGCGCATGTCCGGCCGTGTCCCGTCTCCTTAGCACCGGGAAATTGCCGGTCTAGTCACTGCTTGCCGAGCGCGGCAGCCCCCTGCGCGAGGCGCGTGATCTGCTTCCAGTCCTCGGCTTCGACAGCCGCGCGCGGAGTCAGCCAGCTGCCGCCAACGCACGAGACATTCGGCAGCGACAGGTAGCCCGGTGCGGAGTCCAGGCTCACGCCGCCCGTGGGGCAGAACTGTACCTGCGGGATGGGCGCTCCGATGGCGGCGAGGTAGTCCGGGCCGCCGGCCGGGCCTGCCGGGAAGAACTTCATGGCGGTGATGCCCCGTTCAAGGACGGCCATCACCTCTCCCACGGTGGCCACTCCGGGCAGGACCGGGACGTTGAGCTGCAGCATGTGGTCCAGCAGGGACGGCGTGACACCGGGGCTCACCAGGAACTGGGCGCCTGCGGCCACCGCGGCGTCGGCCTGGGCGGGTGTGAGGATGGTGCCGGCGCCGAGCAGGATGTCAGGGACTTCGTTGGCGATACGTTTCAGGGATTCGAGGGCGCTGTCCGTCCGCAGCGTGAGCTCGATGATCCGGACGCCGCCGTCTGCCAGTGCCCTGGCGACGGGCACGGCGTGCTGCGGGTCGGTGATGGTGACGACGGGGATGACAGGTGAAACGTGAAGGACGCTGGTTGCGTCAGCCATGGGTGATCTCTTTTCTCAGGCCGTCCAGCCCGTCGGTGTCGATGATGCGGTACCAGTGCGTAAGCAGGTCCGTGAAGGTGGGGTTGGCCGCGAGTCCGGCGTCGAAAATGCTCCGTACGCCAAGCAACGCCGGGACGACAGTGGCGGCAGTGCGCTCCACCGGGAGTGCTGCCTGGAGTTCGGCCGCGAGGGGGTCGTTAAGCCCGGCCGCGGGCGTGGTGGCCACGTGGTGCATCCACGCGGCCACGGCGAGAGCGGCCCACTTGGGTTCGCGTCCGGCGTCGAGGTTTGCATGGACTGTGGTCAACAGACGGAGGCCGATTTTCTGCGAACCGTCGCTGCCCACCTTGGCAGCGGTGTGTCCCAGGGCCGGGTTGGCGAAGCGGTCCAGGACCTGGGCGCAGTAGGTTGCGCCGTCCAGGCCGTGGGGCAGGCTGATGGTGGGGAGTGCGTCCTCGGCCAGCATCAGCCGGCACGCCGTGCGGAAGGAGTCCTCCCCCACAGCGTCGGCGATGGTCTCCTTGCCGGTGGCCAGGCCAAGGTAGGCGAGCATCGAATGGCTGGCGTTGAGCAGGCGCAGCTTGGCTGCCTCCCACGCAGCGACGTCGTTGCTGAACAGCGCGCCGGCTTCCTCCCAGGCCGGCCTCCCGGCGGCGAAGTTGTCCTCGATGACCCACTGCATGAAAGGTTCCGCCACCACGGCGGCTGCGTCCCGGAGGCCGAGTTCATGTTCGACGGCGGCAAGGTCGCCGTCGGTGGTGGCCGGCACCATCCGGTCCACCATGGTGGACGGGAAGGTCACGTTGGCGTCCAGCCAGGCGAGCAGCGGAGCTGACTCAGTGTCCGGGAGGGCGGCGGCGAACGCGCGGACCAGAGTTCCGGTCAGCTCTCCGTTGCCCGGCAGGTTATCGCACGAGACAACGGTGAGCGGTCCAGCGCCGGTACGTGCACGCTGCTGGATGCCGCGGGTGATCTGTCCGATGGCGGTCTGCGGCGGCCGGCCGTCAAGGTCGCCCTGCACCTGGGGGTCGGCCGTGTTGAGGGATCCGGTGTGCGGATCAATCCGGTAGCCCTTTTCCGTGACGGTCAGCGTCACCACCTGCGTGGTGGCGGCGGCGATCCGGTCCACCACTCTTTCCGGGTGGTCCCTGCCGGAAATAGCCTCCACGATGCTGGACACCACACGGAGGGGCGCGGCTCCGCTGCCCCGCTCCGCCACGGTGAACAGTCCGTCCTGCGGCGCCAGCTGACGCGCCACCGTGTCCGAACGCTGGGTCACCCCAACGATCCCCCAGTCCGAGGAACCGGTGGCGAGCATGGCATTTTCGGTGAACACCGCCGTGTGGGCACGGGCGAAGGCGCCCAGGCCGAGGTGGACAATGCCGGGCCGGAGCGTGCCTGGGGGCAGCAGCGCACGGTGCTGGCCGTTGGCGGCGAGGGAAGCTGCGTTCAGGCGTGTGATGGCTGTGCTCCTTCAGGGGCGAGACGGGAACCGGCAGCGGCGTGGGCGCGGGTCTGCTCCAAAGTAGGAATGAAGCCCGTGCCGCCCTTGCCGCCCACCACCAGCGACGCCGCCGCCGCGCCGTAGCGAGCCGCCAAGGGGAGTCTGTCGCCCAGGACCAACCGGGCGGTCAGGGTGCCAACGAAGGCATCGCCGGCGCCGGTTTGGTCCACCACGGCGGGGGCGGGGATGGAGTCGATCCAGGTGCTGTCCTGGCCTTCGCCTTCCAGCTGGATTCCTTGCGCTCCGCAGGTCACTGCAACGTTCACGGCGCCGAGGCCACGCAGCTTGGCCGCGGCCTCGGCCGCCGTGGAGCAGCCCAGGAGGGCTGAGGTTTCGCCGGGAAACGACGGGGTGACAAGAAAGGTGCGCGGCGCGAGCTGCAGGAGTGCCGCCGTCGCATCCTCCACGGACGTGAGCCGTGGGCGGAAGTTGGGATCGAACACGAAGCGTTTGGCCAGCGCGGCTGCCTTCAGCACGGCGGCGCGGGAGGATGCCGAAATGGCGCACGCGATGCCGCCGGCCACGACGGCGCCGGCGGCGGCGAACACTGCCGGGTCGACGTCGTCGGGGCCAAGGCTGGAGCCGACGCTGCCGCTGCGTGCGTAGGAGAACTCGCGTTGCCCGTCGGGGTCGCAGTGCACCAGGTAGACGCCCTGCTGCCCGGTCCGGTAGATCAGCAGGTCGGGGGACACGCCGAGTTCCACGATCCGGGCGGCGATCGCCTTGCCGAGGTCGTCGTCGGTCAGGACCGACAGCAGACCCACGCGTGCGCCGGCCGCCGCTGCGGCGGCGGCAACGTTCAGGGCGTCCCCGGAAATGCCGAGCTGGGCCGGCACACCATGGGCGAAGGCGACATCCGTGGCCACCTCAACGAGGATCTCGCCCATCACCACGACGTCGAACGGGGCAGAGGATTCTTGGTTTGGGTTGCTCACCAGTCATGCACCGATCCGTCGAGCCGCCGGTTAATGGGCAGGTATTTCGGGTCGAACGGGAAGCGGGCGGCAGCTTCCTCGTTGAACTCCACGCCGATGCCGGGGGCGTCCCCGGGGTGCATGTAGCCGTCGTTGAAGGTGTAGGACGTGGTGAACACCTCGTTGGCCGGGTCCCGGTGCCCCATGTATTCCTGGATGCCGAAGTTCGGGATGCTCATGTCCACGTGCAGGGCCGCCGCGAATGATGCCGGCGAAAGATCGCCCGCGCCGTGGGACCCGGAGCGCACGCCGTACAGGTCCGCGAGGGAGAAGATGCGGCGCAGGTGCGTGATGCCGCCGGAATGCGAAACGGACGTTCGGATGTAGTCGATGAGCCGCTCGGTGATGAGCTGCTGGCAGTCCCAGATCGAGTTGAACACCTCGCCCACCGCTATCGGCGTGGTGGTGTGCTGGCGGATCAGGCGGAACGCCGACTGGTCCTCGGCCGGCGTCGGATCCTCGATCCAGAACGGCCGGTACTGCTCCAGCGACGCGCCCAGCCGGCCCGCCTCGATCGGTGACAGGCGGTGGTGGACGTCGTGGAGGACGTGCACCCCGTA